>DATFQQ010000241.1:0-3329 GCA_035264195.1 Candidatus Sulfotelmatobacter sp.
GCTATACAGATCATGAGCTATGTTCAGATCCAGGGCATGTTCCAACCTTTCTTCCCGCCAGGCCGTCGCACCTATGTCAAATCCAACTTTATGCATGCGCTGAACGATGAAGCCATCGAAATAATTGCGGAGTTCGCTGGTAAGAGTCCCTCGCGTTATTCATTTGCTCCGATCCTCGAGCATTGGCACGGAGCAGTCGCGCGAGTAGGAGTAAGCGATACCGCTTTCCCGCACCGCCACCACCCGTACAATTTCATAATCTGGTCGAACTGGGAAAACGCGGCCGACTCGGACAAAAACATCCAATGGACGAGGGAATATTGGGAAGCGATGCGGCCGCACCTTGTTGCCGGCTCCTATGTCAACTACGTCTCCGACGAAGGAGAGGTCTTCGCGCGGGCTGCGTACGGTCCTAACTACGACCGACTGGCTTCCCTGAAGGACAAATACGACCCGACAAACTTCTTTCGCATGAACCACAACATCAAGCCAACCAAAGCGGCACAAGCAGTGGGCTGAACAAAGCTGCTTGTGGGTCATCGAAAAACGTCCAGTTGGCGAGTCGTCGGCGACTCGGCGAACGCGCGCCAGATGCGGCTTACTGCGCTCTGGCTCAGACCGCATGGATAAGCAGCTTCTCCCAAATCCGAATTTGTCTCGAGGCACGAGTGGTAGAATAACTTCTACGATGCCCGATCTTGCGGCCAAAACATGCGTTCCTTGCCGGGGAGGCGTGCCCCGGCTCAAGGGTGAGGAGCTCGCCGCTCTCGAAACGCAGGTGGACGGTTGGAACATCATCGAAGAACACCACATCACGAAGGCCTTCAAGTTTCCCGACTTTCGCGAAGCCCTCAGGTTCGTAAATCACGTTGGTGAGCTAGCGGAGGAGCAGGGGCATCACCCAGACATCTCGCTTGCCTGGGGTAAAGTCGAGATCACGACCTGGACGCACAAGATTAACGGTCTGACGGAGAGCGATTTCATCTTGGCAGCCAAAATCGACCAGCTCTACAAACCCTGAACTCGACGCTCTGCCTTGCCCGCCTGTGGCCACCCCGCGTTGCCTCTTTTTGGCCCCGAGATGTAGCACCTCGTCGATCCAGACGGCCACTAGCTGTCATTCGCCCAACCAATCCACCTGAGACTGCCAATAATCTGATTGGGAGCGCATGAGCGGAATAAAGGGACTGGCAGTGATCTGTCGTCGAAAGGCAGGATCCCACCGTCCGGGAATCCTGGCGCCACAAGATGGGCAGCAACCCCTGAGGCGTAAGGAAGTAGCTGTGATTATATAACCGTAGCGTTCGATGATAGGGACTGGAGTCGGAGGTTATTGAGTCCTAATATCGTCATATTGCACCGTTTCCGGCCGGTGTCAAGATGGCATTCTCGCGGATCGCGGAGCAGCTGGGGATCGCGACTTGGCTCACCAGATCATGCTTGGTCATTGTAGGCGTCGTAGGAAGAGGCAATGGCACGGACTTCAGCGAGAGTTTGGTCGCGGAGAAGTTTGCCGTCCTCGAGAACAACGTCGAGAACATTGGTGGGCGGGATGGGCTCGCCGTTGACGACTTCTACCGTGACGAATTCTTTGCCGGGGTGGACCAGGTTGAAGCGGCCACCTTTGCTAGCTTTGCTTGGATCGGTTACAGGACTCTTGTAGACGTTGTGCCATTTGCCATTGCGGTCGATGGCCGAACATTTCAACGCAAATTTCAGGGTGTCGCGATTCACTTGTTGCAAAAGCGCGCCGCCCATGCCGTAGCTCCAGATGTCCTGTGACCAGCCTTTGCGCGTAAGTTGCGCGGTGATGTTTTGAATGGTATAGAAATTGACGCCGTCGCCCTGAATGAAACGGACACAAGGCTCAGTGGTCTTCCAGCCTTTGCGGTTCACTCTATAGCCGAATTTGTCGCTGACAATTTTAAATAGCTCTTCGAGGATCGTGACGGCGTCACCGGAATCGGGGCGGATTACAAGCGTGCCCTTGCGCTCGAGAACTTTGTCGCGCAGCGCGCCGCCCCAGAGGTTGCGAACCGCGTTGAAAACGTCATAAGAATCGCTGACGCAGGCAACAAGGCCTTCGGGGCAGTTTTCAAGGATGTTGGCGTAAGCGTCGAGCTCCTTGGCTTTGCCCCAGGCCGTGATGGTGGAGTGTTCGGAAGCGGGAATGCTGTAACCGGCGCAGTCGAGTGGGTTCCGCGCAGTGAGATCGGCTGAGTAAAACTGATTGAGAAGCTGAATGGCGGCGAGCGTGTCCGTGCCTGAGAAATTGATGAGATGCGAGGCGCCACCGATGGCGGCGGATTCCTTGGAGGAGACTCCGCGAAAGCCGAAGTCGTGGAGCTTGAAAGGAAGAAGCGAAGGATCGCCGGTGCGGACTAGGGCTTTGCCGATGACCTGCTTGATCGCACGGGAAAGCGTGGCGACCGTGATGGGATACCAGACCTGCACCAGAAGTGTTTCGGCCCAGTTAGTGAGCCAGTAGAATTCCGGATCGGTGTTTTCAATGGTGATGAGCGCATTGTGAGTTTTGACGACCGTGCCCTCCCTGACCGCGCGGATGCGGAGAGGGAGACGACCGCCATGTTTCGCGTAGAGGAACTTGAAGCCTTCGTAGTTGAAGGACTTCGGATGGCCGGCAAAGTGCGCGTGAGCGATGCGCCGGGCTTCTTCTACATCGTCGAGGGTGAAGACCTGGCCGGCGAAATTGGATTTGATGATGTATTGGAGCAGCGCCAGCATGGTCTCGTCGAACATGCCGCCGCGGGATTCAAGGTAAGAATAGATGTGGCGCGTGTCCGCGGGGTATTGCCACCAGTGCGTGAGCTTGTAAGAGTCGGTGTTGAGGATGGGGTTCAGTCGCAACGACTGCATGGGGCTCACCTTGAGAATAGCAGAGGAAGAGGGATGAGAAGACAGCGAGAAGGGGTACGCCCGCAGAAGGAAAGAAAGCGGAGACTTCGGATACCCTCTAGGGCGAACAGGGCTTGTCCTAGACTCAACGCCAAACGCGGAGACCAACTGTGTTCAAAGGGGTCGTTGGAAGCGAAAGACCAGATTCAGCAATTCCGAAACAACGCGACGCGGTGACCCTGTGTTTCGTTTGGCAAGTGAAAAATCCCGCGTTCCGGATACGTTCCAGTTAGGCGCAATTTGGCCGTTTTCGTCGCTTTGAGCGTCTCGAAAAATCAACAAGTTCTGTGTTTTCACTACCGCTGAACATTCCGACTCCCCCGCCTCCATAGTATTAAGCTCTTTGTAATCAGAAGATTACAGAGATTTAGGTTACCGCGTGTTCCAGATAAGCTCCCAACTGCGCTCCAGAA
>DATFQQ010000242.1:0-36917 GCA_035264195.1 Candidatus Sulfotelmatobacter sp.
GATGCTTTGTACGATGGCACTCGAGACTACTCCGGGCACCTGAGCCACCCGTAAGGCCAGTTCGCGATGAAACACCGCTTGGGCTTCAGGGCTCGTGTATTTGTTGCGCGGCAGCCGGTACTCCATGGTCAAGAGGTTGTCCAGCGATAGCCCGGTATCGCTCGCCATCAGTTTTTGGAAGCTTCGAATCAGCAGTGACGCTCCGACCAACAACATGATGGACATTGCTACCTGGCAAATGACGAAAGCGGCTCGCACCTTAGATCCCGCATGAGCTTTGATGGTGCCTCTGATCCCCGAATTCAGGGCCGATGCACCTTTGGTAGCTGACAACTGCACGGCTGGGGCGATAGCGAACAGCACAGCCGTGAGCAAAGTCAGTAGTGAACTGAAGAGCAAAACACGCCCATCGAGGACAACCTTGACGTCCTGAAACGTGGTGGGTGCCATGCGCACCAGAAGCGGCAGGAGCCCTCGCGCGAACAGCAGGCCACCCAGTCCGCCGGCGAGAGCAATAGGAATTGCCTCCGACATCAACTGCCGAATGATCCGCGTCCGCCTGGCTCCGAGAGCCGTGCGAAGCACCATCTCGCCTCGCCGCTGAAGACCACGCGCCAGGACCAGGTTTGCCAGGTTCGCGCAGGCAATGAGGAGCACCAGCGCGACCGCTCCCAAGAGGACGAGCAGCGGCGTGCGCACGGAGTGATTCAGAGCCTGACGAAAGTCGATCAAGACAGTTCCGATTCCGGCGTTCTCGGTTGGGTAATCGTGTGCCAGCCTCTGCGCAATCGTGCTCAAGTCCGCTTTCGCTTGGGTCAGAGTAACGTTTTGCTTAATTCGCCCTAACATCAACAATTGTTTCGACAATCGGTCGCGGTGATAGCTGGTCTGATGCTGCACCGTCACGTACACATCCGACTCGAAGGGAAGCCGATAGCCACGGGGCAGTATGCCAACAATGGAGTAGTTTTCATTGTTGAGCGTGACTTGCCGGCCCAGAATCCGAGGATCGCTGCCGAAGCGTGTCTGCCACGCGTCGTAGCTAAGTACCGCAACATAGGGACTACCCAGCTGATCTTCGCCGGGCAAGAACAGCCGGCCCATCCATGGCTTCGTGCCAAAGACATCAAAGAAACTTGTCGTGACGAACGAACCGATAATCCGGTCGGGACGCTCCTGCCCCGTTAAGTTCACGCTTTGAGCAATCCACAGTGCAAGCTGGTCAAATGTTCGTTGCTCCCGACGGTAATCCTCGAAATTAAGCGCCGACGTGAAGCCCCAACGAAACTCGGAATGGATGTCCTCTGACACGAAGACGATCTTTTCCGGATGCGAAAATGGCCAACGGGCAAGCAGTACCGCGTTTACGGCACTGAAGATCGCTGTGTTCGCCCCAATGCTCAAAGCGAGGATGGCCACGGCCACAAACGCAAAAGCCGGAGATTTTCGTAGCAGTCGTAGACCATACAGGATGTCTCTCGAAGTGGACTCAAACCAACTGGCAAAACGCAGCTCGCGGCATTCGTCTTTGACTCGTTCCATGCCTCCAAAGGCAATCTTCGCTTGCCGCCAAGCCTCCTGCTCCGACATGCCGGAGGCGTAGTTTTTCTGAAACTCCAGTTCCAGGTGAAACTGCAATTCGCTTGCGAGATCGGGCTCGAAGCTACTTCGGCCGAAAATTCGTTTGAACTTCATAAGTCCTCTACCAAGGTTGCTTTGGGCTACACATTGTCCAGCACCAGTGCGATGGCGCCCGACATTCTGCGCCATTCCGAAAGTTCCCTTGCCAGTTGAGCGCGGCCAGAGCGAGTGAGTTCGTAATATTTGGCGTTCCGGTTGCTCTCGGTCGATCGCCACTGCGAGGAGATCAGGCCCTTCTTCTCCAACCGATGCAAAGCCGGATATAACGATCCTTGCCCGACCTGCAGCACATCCCGCGACACCTGCTGAATGCGCTGCGCAATTCCCCAGCCGTGATTGGCTTCCAAGGCCAAGGTTTTCAAAATGAGCAGGTCGAGCGTGCCCTGCAGCAAATCAAGTTGCTCACCCACGGAGTCTCCTGTCGGCGTCCGACATAAATATCAACCGTCTATTGTCGAATGTCAACAGGAGAGCGAAACAAACCTTTCGCAATCAGCTTCCAATTGTTGATTTGTTTTTTGGAAGCATCGTGATTCATTGTGGCGCTTACGCGGCGCAACGGGTCGACTGGCTCCGAAATGGTCTGGACAGTCGCCGGTTAGTCGGTAGCTTTCGGCCCTGGATCGCAATGTGTCTGATTCCGGACACTTCCGTCCGGCATCGGACGATTCTCCTCCCCCTCGCTGCGTCGACGTCGTTGCAAATACGGGACTTTTTGTAGTTTCATTGCGGAACCACGGATGCTATCCCTGGCGTGGGGAGAGGTGTCCACTCATGAAAAAAACAGAGAGGATGCGTCAATTAGTATCGGGTCCAATCTCAGAGGCAGACATCAAACGGCAATCCGACAACGGCTGGAAATTGGTGGCCGTCGAGTGGGAACGGGAGGTCGAGACCACCGAGGCGTCCCTGCCCGGGGATGTGCCGTTTGGACTGCGGATCGCTGCGGACAACAAGAATTTGGAAGAGGATCCGTTCGAGCGGGAGATATTGGTGGAGCTAATGGAACTACTGGTTCAGGAAGGGTCGTATGCGCGGGTCGCTGACGAAATCAATCGTCGTGGATATCGCACGCGCCAGGGTACGGCCTGGAGTCCGGTGTCTGTGTTTGAGATGCTGCCGCGGTTGATCGAGGTGGGACCGTATTTGTTTCGAAGCTCTGAATGGTCGAAGCGCAGGCAATCGGTGAAAGCTTAAACCACAAAGGACACCCTTGGCCTGGCTTCGGAACCGCCCACAATGCAGACAAATGAAACACGACTGCGTTGCCTTTGTAGACCTTATTGTCCTTAGTGGTGAACGCGTTTATGCCCAGTACGTGCGATCCAGACTCCGGTATTGAATCGCCTCCGCGATGTGCTTGGGTTCGAGGTTCGCTGAATTCTCGAGATCAGCGATGGTGCGGGCGACTTTGAGGATGCGGTCGTGAGCGCGGGCGCTGAGTCCTTGCTGGGTCATGGCGCGCTCCAGCAGGCGCTCACAATCCGCGGATAGGTCGCAGAAGGTGCGAATGTGGCGGGAACTCATCTGGGCGTTGCAGTAGAGCTTTTCGCGACATGAGGCAAACCGTTGGAGTTGACTATGGCGCGCGCGCATTACTCGGTCGCGAATCTTCGCTGATCCCTCGGGCTCTGCTCCTGAGCGCATTTCTTTGTAGTTCACCGCGGGTACATCGATGTGAATATCGATGCGGTCCATGAGCGGGCCGGAGATTTTCGAGATGTAGCGTTGGATCATTGCCGGAGTGCACTGGCAATCGCGCGTGCGGTCGTTATGAAATCCGCAGGGGCATGGGTTCATGGCTGCGGCGAGCATGAAGCGTGCCGGGAATGTCAGGGACATCGAGGCGCGTGCGATTGAGACGGTGCCGTCTTCGAGTGGCTGGCGCAGGACTTCGAGAACGTTGCGCGGAAATTCTGGCAGTTCGTCTAAGAAAAGTAATCCTTTGTGAGCTAGTGAAACTTCACCAGGCCGCGGAATCACACCCCCACCGATCAGCCCGGCATCGGAAATTGTGTGGTGAGGCGCACGGTAGGGACGGGTTCCCACCAGCCCAGTCTTTTGATCAAGAACTCCCGCGACGCTGTGAATCTTCGTGGTCTCCAGCGCTTCTTCGAAGGTGAAAGGAGGCAGGATCGTGGGCATGCGCTTGGCCAGCATGGTCTTGCCGGAGCCGGGAGGACCGATCATCAGGATGTTGTGGCCTCCAGCACAGGAGATCTCGATTGCGCGCTTGGCCGTTTGTTGTCCGCGAACGTCTTTGAAGTCGACGAAGAATTGTTGCGATTCTCGGAGGAGGGAGTCGCTGTCCGCCTTGATGGGGACGATGCCGTTTCCCGAGTTTACAAAGTTGATGACGTCGAGCAGCGAGCGGACTGGATAGACATCGACGCCGCCGACCATAGATGCTTCTTTCGCGTTGGCCTCGGGGACAATCATGCGGGAGATCTTGCGTCCGCGGGCTTCGATCGCGATGGGCAACGCTCCACGGACGCCGCGAACGCCACCGTCTAACGAGAGTTCTCCTACAAACAGACAATCGGGAATCTCTTTTTTGGTTAGTCCGCCGTAAGCCCCAACGATCCCCAGCGCCATGGGAAGATCGAATCCGGAACCTTCTTTCTTGATGTCGGCGGGAGCGAGGTTGATTGTGATTTGAGTGGGCGGGATGTCGTAGCCGCAGTTCTTTAGCGCAGCGCGAACGCGGTCGCGACTCTCTCTTACCGCAGCATCTGGCAGGCCAACGGTGTGAAAGTGGTCCTGGTCGGTCTTGATACCTGAGCAGTCGACTTCCACCTGGATGATATTGGCATCAATGCCATAAACCGCGGCGCTAAGTGTCTTGTAGAGCATCGCAGAACAGCAGCCCGGATGAACCAGGGGAGCCGCTGAAAAGACAGAGTCTTTCCGAGCGAGTCCAGCCGTCATGCGCCTCGAACACACGAAAGCCGGGACCCCATCTGGTCCTCAAGATAGCCACGTTACGCACCGGACTGGGGCGTTGGCTGTGACGGATGTCACCTGAGGCTGTGGAAAACTGTGTAGAGGAGAGAAAGTGAACTCCGACAAGCACATGTTCGTACATGCGGGCATGCCCCCGTCCCGCGCTACTTTCTGCTTGCTGCTGTTGCTTCAGGTTGCCTACGCGTGCCCTCAGCGAAGCGAAAAGGACATAAGCGAGGATGCCGTTCGCCAAAGCGTCGAACAAAACCAATACGACCTTGCGAATAATGGCCGGGCCTTTTTGTTGAAGGAGGCAAGGAACGCGTCGTTCTTTCTCTTGGGCGAATTGCATGGTGAAAACGAGATCCCGGCCCTGGTGCGGGAATTGTGGCCCGAGATGTCGCACGATGGATATCGATACATTGCCGCAGAATTAAGTCCCTGGGCGGCATATCAACTTGAATTTGTTCCTGTCGATAGTCAGCCGAAAATCGAGTCCCTATGGTCGAAGCAAGAGGCTCTCTTTGTTCATCCTAAGGGCAGCACCGACGCCGTCTTGTGGGGTTGCGACATGGAAGAAGAGCAGCCGCAGTTGCTGATTCGAGAACTAGCAAAGCTGAATCCGACTAATTCGAACCTTGCGCGAATGGTTGAGATTTCAAAGTCGGGCTATCAACGAAAGATGGCGCCCCAGCTTCTGCAACTCGTGCAAGGAATGGGTAGCGTTCAAGATCACACGATCAATGACACGTCTTTAGTCGAGAGCCTGCGGGCTACGCTGGAGATCGAAACTGACCGGCTCAATCCTGACACGAAACTGCCCGCACAAATCCGCCGGGAGTCTTTGATGAAGGATCAGTTCCAGTTCTACTACGCGAAGAATGTGATCCAAGGGTCGGATGCAAAGGTAATGCTCCGCTTCGGCCGTAACCACCTACATAGGGGCTACGATGCCCGCGGGATATCGACGCTGGGAAACTTTGTGGCAGAATTCGCTTTCAGCCAACACAAAGCGGTTTTCAACGTGGCCGCGTTTGGGGCGGGTGGTAGAGCATCGCTGGCTGGAGAAACATGGGATGCGGACGAGCGTCCGGATGATCTGGCGTTTGAGTTTCTAGCGTCGTTGGCGCAACATCCGGCAACGGTCTTCGATTTGCGGCCTCTGCGCGAGATACTTCATCGAGTTCCAGCTGAAAACCGAACGCCTCGGTTACAGCGACTGGTCTATTGGGCTGATTCCTACGACGCTATCGTGTGTTACAAGAATGTAACTCCTCTGAGTCAGTAACATTCTAGGGTTACCGCTGTTCAGGCCCCATCGAGATGGCAGGTTCCCCTAAGCCTATTGTTTCAGCAGGCTTGCACAAGGTAGGATGAGCGTCTAGCAAGATTCTGTCTGCATGAGTTTGGACTTCGACACCCCGCCGAAAGCTCCCCGCCGTCCTGGTAACCTCGATCAGGAAGAATCACAACTTTGGCGATGGGCGCTGCTGTTCATGATCCTGCTGGCTTCTGCGCTCGCGGCGCTTCTGTGGGAGCGGCTGGAAAACATTCCATTTCAGCTGCGGGCGATTCCGATTGGGGTGCTCGCCCTGTCGATTCTCTTTGCAGTTTATGCCTATGGTCGGCGCAGAGAGGTTCATGAACTGAAAGGGTTGCTGCGAGGATTGCAAGAACACGTGGGCGCGGCGCCTTCGGAAGAGCAGCTTGATCAACTGAGCCAGGTCATCATGCGCTCGCAGCGCAACTTCAAGGAGTTGATCGACTCCATGGATGATCCGGCTTGCGCGGTATCGCTCGACGGAACCGTCCGTACCGTGAACCGTCGAGTCACAGAACTCACGGGTCTCAATTATTCGCAGTTGGTGGGCAGCAATGTCTACGATCTGCTGGAAGAACCGGCGCGCGAGGAGATACAGCGGGGACTGGGACGATTCCTGGAAAGAAAGCGATGGGCTGGGACGGTGCGCATCCGGCTGAAGAACCAGACGCGGCCTTTGTACTTCGACGCCGCTTTAAACGGCATCGTGAAAGGGGACGAAGTCGTCGGCGTGAGCGTTCTCGGACGTGATGTTACCGAGCAACGCGAAAAAGAACTACGCTTCACGGAATTGTTCGAGACATTGCAGGAGGGCGTTTACTTCAGCACCCCAGAGGGCCAGTTGTTGGATGCCAATCCGGCGCTGGTTAGCATGTTGGGATATCTGGAGAAAAAAGAGCTACTCGCGGTGGAGCCGGCGGAATTGAACTTCAATGCTGGTCCGCCAGTTCTCGGGCGAGCGGTGGATGATCGAGGTGGCGTCCGCACACGGGAAATCAAGTTGCGCCGAAAGGATGGCAAGCCGGCGGTTTTTCTCGATTCATCACGCGCCGTCTGGGATACCTCGGGAAACATTATCCGCTACCAGGGGACGCTGGTCGATATCACGGAAAAACGCAGCATGGAGCGAAAACTCGCCGAGCAGGAAGAGTTTCGCAGCAGGCTGCTGGAGAGTTTCCCAGACCTGATCCTTGTGGTCGATCTTGAGGAGCGGTACACGTTCGTCAGCTCAAGGATCTTCGAGATTCTTGGCTATCAGCCTGACGAGATGTTGGGCAAAAAGATTTCGGAGGTGGGCGATCATTCGCCGGATTTGGTTTCGCTGTATCAGACCATCGTATCCGGAGATCAGGCTTTTGGCGCAGCGGAGTATGGAGCGCGTCATCGCGATGGAAACTGGCGAACCATGCGGGCGTCAGGCAGTCAATTGGTCGACGGAGACGGCAAGATCAGCGGTGTGATCGTTTCCGTCCGCGACATCACCATCGAACGCAAGCTTGAGCAGCAGATCGTAGAGAGCGAGCGCCTAGCGGCCATGGGAGCAATGATCGGTGGCGTAGCCCACGAGCTGAACAATCCGCTGACTAGCATTCTCGGAGTCAGTGAACTTCTGCAGGATACCGAGACGAACGAAACGTCGCGCAAGCAGTTGGTGATGCTGCAACAGCAGGCGCGACGGGCTGCCGAGATCGTGCAGAACCTGACTTATTTCTCGCGTCCTCCTGCTCCGGGGAAGAGCCGCATCAATCTCGTCGACGTGGTTGAGCGCACGTTAAATCTGCATGCTTATTCGTTGCGCAAGAACAACATCACGGTCGATTTTGTGAAAGAAGCCGGTGTGCCCTACGCGTTGGGCGATCCGCACCAGTTAATGCAGGTGTTCTTGAACTTGATTGTGAACGCTGAGCAGGCGATCCGCGAGGCCCGCGATCGCGGCACATTGCGGATTCGCCTGGGAAAAGGTGACAAGACCGTCTGGGTCAGTTTTCATGACGACGGGTCCGGCATCCCGAAAGAAAACCTGCCTAGCATCTTTGATCCGTTCTACACGACGAAGCGCCCCGGCCGTGGAACTGGGCTGGGGCTTAGCATCTGCAAGTCCGTGATGAAGGAACATAACGGAACCGTGGAGGCAGCGAATGCCTCCGAGGGGGGAGCGGTGTTCACCGTGACTTTGCCCGCGGCGGTGGTGAGTTAGAGGTGGCAGGGGGCAGGCGGAACGCTGTGACATAAGTCATTGGCATGCTTAGTACCCTCTTTCTATCTTGAGACAGTGGACTGGTGAAGGGCAGCTTTGCCTCAGAGCCAGCATAGTCGTGCCAAAAGCCAAAATAGTCCTAAACCCGAAACATCCGGAACGAATCTGCTGGGGTTGTGATAAGTACTGCTCGGCCGACGATCTGCGCTGCGGGAACGGAACGATTCGGACGCCGCATCCGGTTGAACTCTTCGGAGAAGATTGGCTGGACTGCGAACTCAATAGCCAAGATTCGTGCAACTCCAACCTGCGCCCCGCGAGCCACGTCAATCCTTCACCCACGACAAGTTCAGAATTGCTAGGATAAGGACATTGAGTGAGTGCGAGGGATAGGACGGTGGGGTCAACGCAAAACCCACAACAGCGGCATCTTCTGCTCGGAACGATTTCGTTCACCATCTGCTTCGCGGCGTGGGGGCTGATCAGCGCTTTTGCTCCCGTCTTCCGTCAAAAGTTCCATCTCTCCGCGACACAGACCGCGTTTCTCGTTGCAGTTCCGGTGCTTCTAGGAGCACTTGCGCGCCTTCCGATGGGCATGCTCGCCGACCGCTTCGGGGGGCGAGTTGTTTTTGCGGCACTGATGTTCTTCGTGGCAGTGCCCGTGGCTCTGGTACCGTCCGCCGCAAGTTATAACAGTCTGCTTCTCGTTGCTTTCTTCCTTGGAATGGCGGGTTCTTCTTTTGCGGTGGGCGTGGGCTATGTTTCGCGCTGGTTCTCTTTGGAGAGCCAAGGAAGTGCGCTGGGTGTGTACGGCCTGGGAAATATTGGCCAGTCTGCTGCCGTATTTCTGGGACCAGTTGCCGCGGCGGCATTCGGTTTCCGGTCGGTCTATGTGGGGGTGTCGATCCTCTTGGTCGTGTGGGCGACAGTGTTTGTGGCACTCGCGCAAAATGCTCCACAAACAACGCGTCCAAAAGGTGTCTCGGAAATGCTCGGAGTGCTGGCGCACGAGCCTTTGGCGTGGCTGCTTTCTGCGTTTTATTTTTTGACGTTTGGTGGATTCGTTGCCTTCTCGATCTATCTGCCAACGTTGCTCCGCGACCAGTTCGGACTGAAACCCGCAGATGCCGGTTTTCGCACTGCGGGCTTCGTTGTGCTCGCGACTCTGTGCCGGCCGGTCGGTGGATGGCTTTCGGACCGCATCGGGGGTTCGCGGGTTCTTTCCTGGATTCTGCCTGCCGTGGCCGGTTTCGGATTGCTGCTCGGGGCGCAGTCCATGATCCCGTTCACAGTTGGAGCGCTAGGGTGCGCGGCGCTGCTGGGGATCGGGAACGGTGCAGTATTCCAACTCGTTCCTCGTTATTTCCCGAACCAAAGAGCGACCGTTACAGGACTCGTTGGTGCGATGGGCGGGATGGGAGGATTTTTCCCGCCGCTTCTGTTAGGCGTATTTCGCGACAGGCTGGGAGTTGTTTGGCCAGGTTTTCTTCTGTTGTCCGCAGTCGCTTGCCTTCTTTGGTGGGCGAACGGAAGAGTGTTCTTGCCGCGAGAGGATGAGCTGCAGGCAAAACTTCCGGCCGGGGTGATTCGGACGGCCGACAAGGTTCGGGCCGGTGCCTATGCGACGCTTTGGACTGGCGTTCTGGTTGCCGCCATCGTGCTGGGCTCGCGGAATCTGCAGAACTTCGACCCGGCCCTCGTCATTTACACTTTCGCGATCATCTTTGCGACATGGGGAGTGGTGTACCACTACTCGGTTTGGATTCGAAAGCCGCCAACCCGCGTCTATTGGCAGCGCGGATGGCAGCTCTTTAGAGAGCGCGGCGTTTTTCGCAGTCTCGGCCAAATCGTGTCGCTGGCTGCAACTCATCTTCTATCCCAAACCTTCATTGCCAAGAGATCGCGACTGCGTTGGGCGATGCATCAGCTGATTTTCTGGGGATGTCTGTTGGCAGCGGCGATTACTTTTCCGCTGGTGTTTGGATGGATACATTTCACAACCGCTCCCGACGATCAGATGGTGTATGTGACTTACCTGTTCGGCTATCCCGCCGGGCGTTTTCATCTGCATACCCTTACGGCATTGTTGTTATTCCATGGTCTGGACATTGCAGCGTTCCTGGTTCTTGGAGGAATCGGCCTGTCTCTGTGGCGCCGTATGCGCGATGAAGGCGCGCGTGCGGTCCAGACTCTGGCCATGGACTTCTGGCCGCTGATTTTATTGTTTGCAATTTCGATCACCGGCCTGGCACTAACGGTTTCGCAGGAATGGCTCGGAGGGAGTTTCTACGATTTCATTGCGATCTTGCATGCAATTACCGTCATCGCCGCGCTGCTCTATCTGCCGTTTGGGAAGTTCTTTCACATCTTCCAGCGGCCGGCACAACTTGGGGTGAAGCTCTACCAACAAGCCGGAGCAGAAGATAACGGTGCGATTTGCGCTCGCTGCGGAGAACGGTACGCGTCGCGGATGCATGTAGAAGATCTGAAGAGAGTTTTGCCACAAGTCGGATTCAATTACGCAATGGCTGGACCGGTCGGCAACTGGCAGGAGTTGTGTCCGGCGTGCAAGCGAAAATCGATTGCGATTGCGCAGTTGAGACTTAAAGAGGAAGCGAATGGCTAAGGCTCCCATCTCGGAAGAGGCGCTGAAGGAGGAGTTCGGCCCTCATCTTAACTATCTTCCTCCCGGCGGATGGAAGGATGAATCGATTCATCCGGCGGAGAAACTGGTGAAGACCCACTGTTGTTTCTGCGGGCAGCAGTGTGGCATCCAGCTCAAAGTTCGAGAGAATCAGATCATCGGTTTCGAGCCCTGGGAAGATTTTCCTTTCAATCGCGGCATGCTGTGCCCGAAAGGCGTGAAGCGCTATATGCAGAGCGGTCATCCGGACCGCCTGCTCACGCCTTTAATGCGCCGTCCGAATGGCTTTCAGGCAGCTACTTGGGATGAAAGCGTGGACTTCACTGTCAACCGCATTCGGATAATTCAAGAGAAGTACGGCAAAGACGCGGTGGCGATTTATGGAGGCGCATCCCTCTCCACCGAAAAATCTTATTTACTCGGGAAATTTGCGCGCGTCGCCCTTGGAACCCGCCACATCGACTATAACGGCCGTCTCTGTATGGTTTCAGCGGGTACGGCTTACAAGCTCGCCTTCGGCATCGACCGCAGTACGATTCCGTGGAGCGAGATTCCGAAGGCGGAAGTCCTGTTTGTCATCGGCGCCAATATTGGCGAGTGTGCCCCGATTACGACCGACTACATCTGGCGCTGCCGAGATAATGGTGGGCGTCTGATTGTTGCTGATCCCCGCATGACGCCCATCTCACGGAATGCGGATTTGTACCTTCCGTTGCGTCCGGGCACCGATCTCGCATTGCTCCTTGGAATGCTCCACGTCATCTTGCGCGATGGCCTCGAAGACCGTGAATTCATCACGAAGTACACCACCGGTTTCGAGGAAATAGCCGCGTACGCGCAACAGTGGGATGTTCGCAGGTCCGCCGAGATGACCGGCGTTCCTCCTGAAGCGATCGAGAAGGCAGCGCGCTGGATCGGAAAATCGAAGCGCGCCATCCTCATGCATGCCCGTGGGCTTGAGCATCAATCGAAAGGAGTGGAGAACTGTTCGGCGGTCGTGAACATCGCTCTCGCGACCGGGAATATCGGGCGCGAAGGTTCTGGTCCAACCATGATTACCGGCCAGGGCAACGGCCAGGGTGGACGAGAGCATGGGCAAAAATGCGATCAACTCCCGGGCCAGCGTTCGCTCGCGGATCCTGCTGCACGCGAGTATGTGGCTGGCGTGTGGGGTATTCGGCCGGAGGAACTTCCTCAGCCCGGATATAGCGCGCAGGAAATCATGAATGCGATTCATTCGGGCGAGATCAAAGGCTTGCTGTCGATGTGCTTCAATCCGCTGGTTTCGCTTCCCGATGCCAACTTTACGCGTGAAGCGCTGTCGAAGCTGGAGTTCTTCGGGGTGATCGACTTCTTCATGTCAGAGACGGCACATCATGCGGATGTGGTGCTGGCGGGGAGTCTGCATGAAGAGGAAGACGGCCTTGGATGCAGCGCTGAAGGCCGCGTCATCCATTGGCAGAAGAGCATCGATCCGCCTGGCCAGGCGCGGCGAGATTCCGACATCATTATTGACATCGCCCATCGTTTGGGACGTGGCGAGTATTTTCCCTTTAAGAATCCCGCCGACATTCTGGAAGAGCTTCGCGTCGCCTCGCGCGGTGGAGTCGCTGATTACTACGGCATCACGTATGAGCGCGTCGACAAAGAGAAGGGGATCTTCTGGCCGTGTCCCGATCTCGAACATCCCGGCACGCCGCTTCTTTTCGCGGACAAGAAGTTCTACACACATGACGGTAAAGCACACTTCAACAAGACGGAGTGGCGGCCGAGTGGCGATCCCATCGATGATCAATATCCTCTGTATCTGACTACTGGCCGGGTGGTGAGCCAATATTTGTCGGGCACGCAGACGCGGCGCATCGGAGCGCTGATCGATCAGTATCCAGAGCCGCGGGTCGAACTGCATCCTCGGCTCGCCGAGAAGTACGGAATCAAAGACGGCGACTGGGTTACAGTGACTACGCGCCGCGACGATCTCACGGTACGTGCTTTGGTCGTCAAGACGATCCGCCCTGACACGGTCTTCATTCCTTATCACTGGGCCGGTACTCGTAGTGCCAACCGGCTGACGCACCGGACTCTGGATCCACGCAGCAAGATTCCGGAGTTCAAGGTCTCCGCTTGCAGGATCAAAGTCGCAACCAGCCCGGACACATCTCCCGACGATCGAGCCGCGCATAACGGCGCTTCAAGGGGAGGCGCTTAGTGTTCGGCTACGAGTTTTACATTGATCCGTCGCGCTGTATCGGATGCCGTTCGTGTCTCCAGGCCTGCGAAGAATGCGAGACCCATCGCGGCAAGTCGATGATCAACTTCGATTTTATCGAGCGCCGCGAAAGCATCACGTCGGCGGCGTACGTCTGCTGGCACTGCGACGAGCCAACGTGTGCACAGGTTTGCCCGGCGGATGCCATCAAGAAAGGCGAAGATGGCATTGTCCATTCTTCGCTGAAGCCACGTTGCATTGCGTGCAGCAATTGTGTGCTTGCTTGTCCGTTCGGAATCCCGAAAATGATGGAGCCCGAGCAGCAGATGATGAAGTGTGATATGTGCTACGACCGCACATCTGTGGGCAAGCGGCCGATGTGTGCGACGGTCTGTCCGAGTCAGGCGCTGGCTTATGTCCGGCCAGAAGAGATTGCCAGGCGGCGGGAGAAACCCACGAACATTTTCTATTTTGGCGAACAAAAAATAACGACGAAGGTTTTCATGATGGCCCCGGCGGATCGCGATGCCATCGCTTTGGATGTCGTGGACTATATGTGGGAGGAGATCCATGAAGTGGCTGCGACGATCGAGTAGTGATCCGCTGTGGAAGGAAGAATTCTCGGTTCGGACTGCGGACGAGCGCTACGTGACTCGCAGACAATTGACCAAGTTCCTGGTGCTCACCAGTTTTGGCATGTTCGTCGGCAATCTCTGGATTCTGGTGCGCTCAATCTTCTTGAAGGCTCCTTCCTATCCTCAGCAGGTTGTGGCTCGGGAAGGCGACATTCCCATTGGCGGAGTGAAGTTATTTACCTTTCCAACAAAAGATGATCATTGCATCCTGGTGCGGACGTCTGAGAATGAGCACGTCGCCTTTAGCCAGAAATGCACGCATCTTTCTTGTGCCGTCTATTTCTCGCGGGAGAATAACCGTTTGGAGTGTCCATGTCATAAGGGATTCTTCTCGGTCGCCGACGGCTCCGTGCTTCAGGGACCTCCCTCGCGTCCCCTTCCCAAAATTGTTCTTGAATCCCACGACGGGCAACTCGTCGCGGTGGGGATAAAGACGTCATGACTATGCCAAGCAACGTTGATCTGCCGCCGAAGACGCGCGGCCTGACGGCAATCGCCGGGGCCATGTCTCTGATTGCAGTATTACTGATCGTGCAAATCTGGCTGCTGAGCGCAGCGCTGGAATCGTTTCTCTCCGGCAAGCACAATACGGCGTTGCCGGCTGCGATCTTTTCAGGAATCATGTTTTTGATCTGCGTCGGTCTTTACCTGTTTGTTGATCGCGTGGATTCGGATGTCCGGCACTCCGCCGGGGACCATTAGCACATAGTTACGAGGGTATGCCGGGACCTACGCGATGCGAGCGGAAATTGAAAAGGCGGTGCAGTTACTGAAAGACGGGGACGGGGCCAGCGTGGAGCAGGCGCTGGCGTTGCTTCAGGGCACAGTTTTTTCGTTCAGCATGCGTGTATGCGGGCATCGAGAAGATGCGGAAGACACAATGCAGGAAGTTCTGCTGAAATCAGTTCCGCAATTGCCCAAGTTCGACAACCCTAAAGCACTCGTCGTCTGGCTGTACAAGGTCGCGAAGACGCGCTGTCTGATGAGTCGTCGCAAAAGCAAGTTCGCTCCTGTACATGAGCTTTCTCTAGATGAGTTGATGCCCGATCGCAATGAACTCGAGCAACTTTCATCCAACGGGAAGATCAATCCGGAAGCATTCGCGATTCGCGGTGAACAGGCATCGCTGCTCAGAGCCGCCATCCAGAAGCTGCCTGCGCAATATCGCATTGTGCTGGTACTCCGCGATATGGAGGGGCTGACGGATGACGAGGTATCGGAGGTGACCGGAGTGCGCCCGGGAACCGTGCGCGTGCGCTTGCACCGAGCACGTCTTTTCGTAAGAAAGGAACTGATGCGGGCCGCGAGGCCACCGGAGAGGAAGCAGGCAGCTTTGCCAGCCCACTCGGCCGAGAACATACGCCCGGCACGCTGCAAGGAAATGTTCGCAGAATTGTCGGATTACCTCGACGAGCAACTGGACGATTCCCTGTGTCAAGAACTGGAGCGTCACATGGATGGCTGCGGTCCATGCCAGGCGTTCGTGGCGAGCTTGGAAGCCACGATCGAATATTGCCGGAGGTCGGGTGGCGATTGTCCGCCGCAGCGAAATGCGTCTCGGCTCCGGAAAGAGCTGATGCAAAAGTATCAACACATGAGCGCAGCATTAGGGACCAAGTTGTAGCGCTCCTGTCGTCACTCAACCGCCCAAGGCCCATCTGTAACTTTTCCCCGTAAATTGCGGCAAAGATTCCCTGTAACAATTTTCGTGATCCTGCATTTATTCGTGTTCTTTGCCGATAAATCTGCAGGAGGCATTCATGATTGCAGCGGAAGTTGAACTTACACAAGCACTTAGGCAGCAGCGCCAGTTTGTGGCTCGAACCGGAAGCGGCCACAACCTGATTCTCGACGATACGGCGGGTGGAACCGGGGCAAAACCGATAGAAATGGTTGCGGTCGGGCTCGCCGGCTGTACCGCATTCGATGTCATCACCATACTTCGGCAGAAATACCATCAAAAAGTTACCGGGTATCAAGTTCGTGTAGAGGCTGACCAGGCTGAGCGTCCACCGCAGGTCTTTACTACTGTTCGAATCCACCATGTCGTTACTGGAGTTGGAATAGACGAAGCTGCTTTGGAAGAGGCCATCCGGCTGTCGGAAGAGAAGTACTGCTCGGTGGGCGCGATGGTGCAGAAGACGGCGGCATTCCAGACGACTCACGAGATTGTCGAAGACACGACATCTTGGATTCATGCGGCGGAGGCTGCCGGGGTCGAGCGTTGAGCCGCACTCGCCATCTCGCCATTGCCTTCGCCGTTGGGGCAATGCTTGTAGCCACAGGCTTGGCGCAGCGTGCGGCTGCGCCGCTGAGCCTGCAGGATGCGGCCAATATTGCCCTGGAGAAAAATCCTCTCCGCAAGGCGGCTCTTGCAGATACGCGTGCGGCGTCTGCTGACGTCCAGTTGGCACGAGCTTTTCTTCTTCCGCACGTTAACTTCTCGGAGACCGCAACGCGCGGAAATGATCCCGTTTATGTCTTTGGCAGCCGCCTGCGCCAGCAACGCTTCACGGAAGCTGACTTCGCGCTGAACAGCTTGAACACTCCTTTACCTTTCGGGAACTTTGCTACTCGCTTCGGTGGAACGTGGAACCTGTTTGACTCGTTCGCGAGCTGGCATGGGCTGACGCGGTCGCGGATTATGAGCGACGCGGCGAAACAGCAATTGAACCGTACGGATCAGGAAGTCGTTTTCCATGTCGTGGAAAGCTATGACCAGGCTCTTCTGGCGGCCAAGCAGTCAGACGTGGCCGAGCAATCGGTCAAGACGGCGCAAGCGATCGTTGAGCGCAGCCAGGTGCGAGTTGATTCGGGTTTGGTTGTTGAATCCGACTTGCTCACCGCGAAGGTGAGGCTGGCATCCCGGCAACAGGACGCGATTCGGGCAAGAAACAACCTCGCTCTTGCTCTCGCACAATTGAATACGGCGATGGGCGTACCTGTGGAGTCATCGTTCAACCTAAACCAGACACCATCCGAACCGCAGTTTCCAGTGCTTTCTCTTCCAGAGTTGGAGGCTCGGGCAGTTTCCACACGTCCGGATCTGAAGCGCATCGCTGCCGAGCAAGATGCACAGCGGCAGAGCGTTTCGATCGCCAAATCTGCATTCGGCCCACAACTCAACGCTTTTGCCGGTTGGGAGATGGATAACCCCACATTCTTAGCAGGCGGAGGCGGAAACAACTGGGTAGGCGGTCTTGAACTCAAGATCGACTTGTTTGATGGCGGCGCGAAGCGCGCGGAATTGTCCCGGCAACGTGCCCTCCAAGAGAAAGGCACAGCGATGAGGCGGGCGGCAACCGATGGGGTGCGCCTGGACGTCAGGCGCGCCTACTACGACGTAGATGCTAGCCGTCAGCAAGTGGAAGTCGCGCGAGCGTCGATCGCGCAAGCTCAGGATAGCTTGCGCATCAACCAGGACCGCTACGAAACAGGATTAATCACGATCACAGACTTGCTGGGCGCGGAAGACGCGGCACGGAGGAGTCAAACCGATTACTGGGACGCTGTTTTCCGACTCCGAACCGCCTATGCCAGCCTCGAGCTGGCGGATGGCACGCTGAACTCTCAATCTCTGGCGGTGATGCCATGAAGTCAACACACATACTTCTTTTAACTTTGTTTTCGACACTGATAGTGACCGCGTGCTCGGATCAGGCGCGGAAGCCGGAACCGGCTCCGGAGACGGTACGCAATGTCTCGCTGATCGAAGTTCAGCAGAAGAACATGCCCGATGCGCTCGAAGCGGTGGGCTCGTTGCGTGCCGCGCAGACGAGTACTCTCGCCAGTCAGATGATGGGCACGTTGACCGAGATCCGTGCCCACGAAGGCGACCGTGTGCAACGCGGTGAAGTGCTCGCAGTCATTGATGAGAGCCAGCCGCGCGCCGCGCTTGACCGGGCCAATGCCGCTGATGCCGCAAGCCGGCAACAACTGGCGGCGGCGGAAGCCGACCTTACTCTTTCTGAGTCGACGCTGAAACGCTTTCAGGCTCTCTTTGACAGAAAGTCCATCAGCCCTCAAGAGTTCGACGAGGTGAAGGCGCGTCAACTGACCGCGCTTGCTCGTCGCGACATGGCGCGTGCTGACCAGGAACAAGCCAAGGCCGCCATTGCGCAGGCAACAACCGCACTTGCATACACGCGGATTCGTGCCCCGTTTGATGGCGTTGTCACCGAGAGGAAAGCCGATGTTGGAACGCTCGCTTCACCTGGCATGCCAATCTTCACATTGGAGGAGGCGGGGCGTTACCGGCTTGAGGCTACGGTCAACGAGAGCGATCTCGCATTTGTTCGAATGGGGCAACGCGTGCCGGTTCTGATTGATGCACTCGGAAGCGATGCGCTCACGGGGAAGGTTGTGGAGGTTGTTCCGGCCGCTGACGCCAGCAGCCGCAGTTTCCTGATCAAGGTTGAAATGCCGCCCGACTCGCGACTGCGCTCGGGCCTTTTCGGGCGGGCGCAGTTCTCCAGGGGAGAGCGCAAAGCGCTGCTGGTTCCACAGACCGCCGTCGTCGGACGCGGACAAATGCAAGGTGTTTACCTTCTCGACCAGAACCAGGTCGCCGGGCTCCACTACGTGACGCTGGGGAAGCCCAATCAGGGTCAAGTTGAAGTGTTGGCTGGCCTGCAGGTTGGAGATTGGCTGGTTGCGACGCCCGGAACGCTCGAGCTCGACGGAAAGCGGATTGAGGCGCAGCGATGACTGCCACTAGTCCCACAGGTGCCGCGCCCTTGAAGCCTAGCCGCCAGCTGGCGGGGCGCATTGCTCACGCGTTCATTACTTCGAAGCTCACACCTCTGGTGATTGTGGCTGCGTTGCTGCTCGGTGCGTTCAGCATACTCAAAACTCCACGCGAGGAAGAGCCACAGATTGTTGTGCCGATGCTCGACGTGTTCGTGCAGATGCCGGGGGCATCATCTGACGAGGTTGCGCAGCGCGTCAGCCTTCCTATGGAGCGACTGCTGCGCGAAGTGCCGGGAGTCGAGTACATCTATTCGATCAGTCACCCCGGCGTCAGCATGCTGGTGGTGCGTTTCTACGTAGGCACCAAAGAAGAAGATGCAATCATTCAAACTTATAACAAGCTTTATTCGAACTTTGATCGCATCCCGCCCGGCGTTTCTCAACCCATTATTAAGGCCCGCTCAATCGATGATGTGCCGATCATGGCGCTTACACTGTGGGGAAGAAACTATGATCCCTACCGTCTGCGGCAGATTGCTGGTGAACTTGAGAACTCGCTGAAGCCGCTGGACGGCGTTTCGGAAACGAAAATCATTGGCGGGCAACCGCGGCAAATTCGAGTTGTCCTCAACACAGAGCGGCTGGCTGCTTACGGGCTGACTCCGGGCACCGTTGTCGCACAGTTGCAGAACGCGAACACTCGTGCACAAGCCGGGAGTTTCTCCCGCGAAAACAAGGAATTGCAGGTCGAGGCCGGAGTCTTTTTCACCAGCGTCGATGACCTGCGGCAGGTTGTTGTCGGTGTGCACTCCGGCCGCCCGGTCTACTTGCGGGATGTGGCCGAGAAACTCGAGGACGGGCCTGAGGAACCGAGCAATTACGTCCTCTATGGGACAGGCCGCGGTGCAGCGAGGAACTCTGCGGCGACTGATTATCCCGCGGTGACCATCACACTATCGAAGCGTAAAGGCACTAATGCGACCTTGATCTCGGAGCAGGTGTTGAGGCAAATCGATAGCCTGCGAGGCTATCTCCTTCCTCGCGATCTGAACGTTACCGTCACCCGGAACTACGGCGAGACCGCCAAAGATAAGTCCGACGAACTGCTGAAGCATCTGTTCATCGCAACTCTTTCGGTGACTCTGCTCATCGCGCTAGCCCTCGGATGGCGGGAGTCGGGAGTTGTGCTGTTGGCCGTGCCTGTGACGCTGGCGCTTACCCTGGCCGTCTTCTATTTATACGGTTACACGCTGAATCGCGTCACACTGTTTGCCCTGATCTTTTCCATAGGCATTCTTGTGGACGACGCCATCGTTGTGGTCGAAAACATTGTGCGTCATTTTCGGCTTCCGGAGAACCACGGTCGTTCCCTTGCAGAAGTCGCGGTGGAGGCTGTGGATGAAGTTGGCAATCCCACCATTCTCGCAACGTTTGCCGTAATCGGTGCCATCCTCCCTATGGCCTTTGTGCGCGGGCTCATGGGGCCATACATGCGTCCCATACCCGTCGGGGCGTCGGCCGCAATGTTGTTCTCGCTGATCGTGGCATTCGTGGTTTCTCCGTGGGCTGCACTGAGATTGCTTCGCAAGTACGCGGATGGGAGCGGTTCTTCGCACCACGAAGCTGAAGGTTGGACGACGCGGCTGTACCGCAAGATGATGAACCCGCTCATTCAGGATTCCCGCCGGCGCTGGATGTTTTTGACGGGAGTTGTCGTGCTGCTTTTGGCAGCGATCGCGTTTGTGCCTCTGAAATGGGTTCGCGTGAAGATGTTGCCGTTCGATAACAAGAGCGAATTTCAGGTCATTATTGACATGCCGGACGGAACTCCCCTCGAACAGACCGCGCGCGTAGCGCAGGCGCTGGGCCGGCATCTCAGCGAGCAACCGGAGGTTACGAACTACCAGATCTACGCTGGGACATCGGGCCCCTACAACTTCAATGGATTAGTGCGGCACTACTTCCTCCGCTCACAGCCAAATCAGGCGGACATTCAGGTCAATCTGCTGCCACGTCAGGATCGCAAAGCTCAGAGCCATGAAATCGCGAGACGCCTCCGGCCCGGTCTGGACAAAATCGCGGAATCGTACGGTGCGCGCATCAAAGTTGCCGAAGTTCCTCCGGGTCCTCCAGTGCTGCAGACATTGGTCGCTGAGGTCTATGGGCCCGATTACAAAGGACAGATTGAATTAGCGGCACAGATTAAGAAGATCTTTCAGCAGACTCCTGGCGTGGTTGATGTGGATTGGTACGTCGAAGATCCGCAAACCAAATACGACATGAAGGTAGATCTCGCCAAAGCCGCACTGCACGGAATCTCTGCGGCTGATGTGACTCGCACGGTGCAGGCCGGGCTTTCCGGCGCGGATGCAGGACTGCTGCACGATCAACGTTCGCGTGAAGACATTCCGATCGATGTGCGGCTGGCACGTTCCGATCGATCGTCCATCGATGATCTCGGCAATCTGAAGCTGCCGACACCGCAAGGCGGACAGATCGCGTTGCAGGAAGTCACCGACGTGCAGAACGGGACGATCGACACGAGTGTTTACCGCAAGAATCTGCAGCCAGTGGTTTATGTCACCGGCGATGTTGCCGGAGGCGAAGAAAGCCCCGTTTACGCCATCATGAAGATGAGCGATGCGATCGACAAAATTAAGCTGCCCGATGGCTACGGGGTAAAGCAATACAAGGGCACGACGATGCCCGAGCGGATCGATCGTTACTCGATGAAATGGGACGGCGAGTGGCACATCACGGTAGAAGTATTTCGCGATCTTGGCCTGGCCTTCGCGGCGGTGCTTGTGCTGATTTATGTGTTGGTCGTCGGCTGGTTCCGATCATTCCTCACGCCGCTGGTCATTATGGCGCCGATTCCCTTAACGCTAGTCGGCATCTTGCCCGCCCATGCACTGATGGGAGCGTTTTTCACAGCCACATCGATGATCGGGTTCATTGCTGGAGCCGGCATCATCGTGCGCAATTCGATCATTCTTGTGGATTTCATTGAACTGCGTCGGTCCCAGGGCATGTCGCTGGAAGAAGCTGTTGTGGACGCCGGCGCAGTGCGATTTCGCCCCATGCTGTTGACGGCGGCCGCCGTGGTCGTGGGAGCCAGCGTGATCTTGTTTGACCCCATCTTTCAAGGGCTCGCCTTGTCCCTCATGGCTGGTGAGGTGGCATCGACCGTTCTGTCTCGCATGGCTGTACCGGTGCTTTATTACCTCTCGCAGAAGAGAAAACAAAAACCGCCATTGCATCCTCACTCGCCGGAGAACATTGCCGAGTGCGAGATGCCGCAATGCGACTTAACGCAATAAATTGCTCTAAGGAGAATAACAATGACGATTGAACGTACGCTCCGCTTGATTGCCGGATTCTTTGTGCTAGGTTCGTTAGCCCTCGGACATTGGGTGAATGAATATTGGTATCTATTTACGGCTTTTGTCGGGCTCAACTTGTTTCAGTCGGGTCTTACAAATTGGTGCCCTATGATGACCTTCTTGCGCAAGCTAGGCATAGGAGGCCCGGAGAAACTGAAACATGCGTGAATGGTTGAGTGCTTGCTTCAGAATTGTTGGAACTGGCGTCTGATGGATTCCTGGTAAGAGTACGCCCGGTTATTTAGAAATTGGTGTAGTCCAAGGCGAATCGTGTCCAACTGTCATTCCGAGCGGAGCGAGGAATCTCTGCCAGTGGCAGCTGTTCCAGGGTAGGGATGTTTCGACTCCGCAGGAGTTCCGCTTTGCTGCACTCCGGCTCCGCTCAACATGACACGGTTCTGAATTCGCTAAAGGGCGCCGCAGTTTGGATGGTTTAGGGTGCGGACGACTTTTCCCGCGAAAAATAGAGGTAAAGAACTACGCCAACGAAATTGTCTTGTTTGTTGGGATGTTTGCCGGTGTTGTTCTCGTGCTCGTAGTAGGCTTCAAACTGAACATGCCTTCCCACTGGGAACAGGGAACCTACATAGAGATCCGTTGTGCTCCACTTGTTGTACGGACTCTCGTAGAAGGGTTCAACTGCGACGTAGGGGATCAGATGGTAGGAGAACACCGGCAGAGTCCGCTGCAGAGTCAATTTGTTTCGATAGCGCCAGTTGAAAACGCCATTCTGCCACTCAAGGTCCGCACGGTTGCGATCGGAAAGCAGGATTCCGGCTATGACCGGGAGGTGAGAAGTCAGGGCCTCTTCGGCCCGGTTTGTGTCAGGCGTATTGGGAGCGGTGATGATGCGGTACCCGGTCTCGGCCACCAGCGTTCGTGATTTCGACTCATCCAAGTCGAAAGTTGTTACGCGTCTCAGCCTCACCAGCGGCTTCAAACTGAACTGAACGCTCGGGCCGAATGTAAACTGCTGCGGATCGCCGCCTGCGCGATCATCCTTGGCTTGGATGTACGCGCGGACTTTTGGATTGAACCTGTAATAGGCATCCACTTCAGGCAGAAACTGCGTATCTTGTGCGTTAGCTAGTAGGCACGCGAGGCAAACGAAAGCCATCCACTTCCCAAATGTTTGGGGCGCCTGCAATATACGCTGAAGAGGTAATTGCCCGCGTCGTGTGCGAATGGATCTGAATCGATGTTGCCGCGAACACCTACTCTGGGGGAAGTGCAACGACAATCGATTCCTCTCTAACGGGTCATAGAGGTTCGCTGTACACTCATTTTTGTTCTTGTGGCAGAGAGTTGTACCGGCAGAACCGACAGAGAACACGGGAATTATTTCCAGTCTGGCTAGTGTCGGTGTGCTGAGTCGGGAGGCTTCTTGAGCAAGGTCGCCAATATGTTTTCAACCGAAACTTCCAAGCGCTTGTACGAGCGAACCAAGCAAGTGCTGATCGAAGGCGGGAGCTCGTCCTCGCGGGGGCCGGTGAACTATGGGGAGTATCCGATCTTCATGGCGCGCGGGGTTGGATCACGTCTCTATGACGTCGACGGCAACGAATACATCGATTGGATGATGGGATTTGGAGCTTTGCCGCTGGGACATGCCGATCCTGAGGTAGCGCAGGCGATCGCTGAGGCCGCAGCGAGTGGGGCACATTTCGCGACGGCGACTGAAATCGAGGTGGAAGTTGCCGAGATGTTGCAGAAAATGATCGGCAACGCTGAGGTCGTGCGCTTTGCCAACACCGGAACTGAGGCGGTGATGGCGGCGATCCGGTTGGCACGTGGGTTTACCGGCCGTCCGAAGATTCTCAAGTTCGAGGGGCATTATCACGGTTGGTATGACGATCTCTCGGTGAGTTCGAACGTCGTGCCGACCGCGACGATGGGATTAGGGAGTGATCCTATAAGGATTCCAGATAGCTCGGGATTGAATCGCTACGCGCTCGAAGATACGGTTGTCGTTCCATGGAACGATCTGGTGGAACTAGAACGCGCGATCGAGAATCATCGCGGGCAGCTCGCGGCGATCATTACCGAGGGCGTCATGGCAAATATGGGTGTGATTCCCCCGGAGGATGGATATCTGCATGGATTGCAGGAGTTGGCACGGAAGAACGGAATCCTTTTTATTCTGGATGAAACAGTAACTGGTTTTCGCATTGCTCCGGGCGGCTGTCAGGAATACTACAAACTGAATCCCGATATCGCAACGTTCGGCAAAGCACTGGGATGCGGTTTGCCGGTGGCGGCATTTGTTGGACGAAAAGAGATCATGAGCAAGCTGGCCTGGGGTGGGGTGCTGCACTACGGAACGCACAACGCCTCACGAATCGGATTGCACGCTGCCAGAGCAAGCTTGCGGAAACTCAATCGCGATGGCGGAGAGGGATTCCGGCACATGTGGGCGATTGCGGATCAACTGTGTGCAGGAATCCAGCAAATCTTCGAGGGGCGCGGCATTTCCGCGATCGTGCAGCGAGTTGGGCCGATGTTTCAGATCATGTTTACGAAGGCGGCAAGGATTCGAGATGCGCGTGAATTCTGTAGTCTGGTGGACCGAGCGGCGTACCAAGAGCTGTCGCACAAACTGTTTGAGTTTGGTGTGTATACGAGTCCCGCAGCAGGGCTTCATTCGATCGCAACGCTCGCCCACAGCAACGCGGATGTGGAATTCACGCTGAAGGCTCTCGATCAGGCTTTCGCCGCGCTCGAAGGGAGCCGATGAGCCATTCGAAAATCGCAGAGGCGACCGCGCGTCTGCTCTCCCTCGAAGGCCGGGTCGCGATGGTGACGGGAGGGGCATCGGGAATCGGGAGAGGTATTGCGCTGCGTCTGGCCAAAATCGGTTGCGCGGTTGTCGTCCTCGACAAGAATGAAGAAGGCGCTGGGGCTACTGCCAACTCCATCTCACAGGCGGACGGAACGGCCCTTGCGCTGGCTTGCGATGTGACTTCCGGCGAGGACTGCAGGCGTGCTACAGAACGGACAATTGCAGCCTTTGGTCAAATCGACATCTTGTGCAACAACGCAGGAACCGTCGTGCGCAAAGATGTCGTCGCGTTACAAGAGGACGAGTGGGACGCTGTGCACGATGTAACGCTGAAAGCGGTATATCTGCTATCTCACCAGGTTCTGCCTCACATGATTCGGCGAGGTCGCGGTGCGATCATCAACACAGGTTCGGGATGGTCCCTGAAGGGCGGGCCCAAAGCGGCTGCCTATTGCGCGGCGAAGGCCGGTGTGCTGAATCTTACGAGGGCGATGGCGATTGACCACGGGAAAGATAACATCCGCATCAATTGCGTTTGCCCGGGCGACGTGGACACCCCAATGTTGGCTGGGGAGTGTCGACAACTCGGAGAAGAGTGCGAGGGGTTCATGAAAGAAGCTGCGAATCGTCCGTTGGGCCGTATCGGTACGCCTGAGGACGTGGCGGATGCGGTGCTATTTCTGGCGAGCGATATGGCGCGCTGGATTACCGGGGCGTGTTTGGTCGTGGATGGCGGTGGCCTAGCGTGAAATCTCCTCGTGTCGGTCCTATTTCCCTCTGTCCTTGTCAGCCAGTCGACCGGACTTTCTCACCGCGCCGAGTCTTCGGCAAAAGATAATGTTGTAAATTTCACGCTGAGTTCGCCGCACCAAGTAGAATTGCCGGGTTCAAAAAAGGTGTGCGGGCTTTGGTGTGCTCGCGGAAATTCATAACGAAGGCACGGAGGACTCTCGACATCATGTCTGCGAAAGGAAAGTTGAATCGGCGCCTGCGGTTGGGGATGGTGGGCGGCGGGCCGGGAGCATTCATCGGGGCAGTACACCGCATTGCTGCGCGGTTGGACGATCGCTACGAGTTGGTGGCGGGGGCACTGTCGTCGGATGCGGAGCGGGGCCGCGCGGGTGCGCGCGAACTGCGGATTGCACCGGAACGGTGCTACGCCGATTTTCGCCAGATGGCCACGGCTGAGGCCAAGCGTGAGGATGGAATCGATGCGGTTGCGATTGTGACTCCGAATGATGTTCATCATCCGGCGGCAAAAGCCTTTCTGGAAGCCGGCATTCACGTGATCTGCGACAAGCCGGTGACGACGACGGTGGAGGATGCACTTGACCTAGCGAAGATCGCGAAGCGCACCGGGCTGGTGTTTGGGCTGACGCATAACTATACGGGATATCCGATGGTGCGGCAGGCGCGGCAGATGATCGCTGATGGGGAACTTGGACCAATTCGCGTTGTGCATGTGGAGTATGTGCAGGATTGGCTGGCCACGCCCCTCGAGAAGACTGGGCAGAAGCAGGCACTGTGGAGGACGGATCCGGCGCAGAGCGGGCAGGCGGGTTGCCTGGGAGATATCGGCACGCATGCGTTCAATCTGGCGGAGTTCGTGACGGGCCTACGGTGCGAACGGATCGCGGCGGAGCTTTCGACGTTCGTTCCGGGACGAAGAGTCGATGACAATGTGCAGATGCTGCTGCGCTTTGATAAAGGCGTACGCGGGATGCTGTGGTCGAGCCAGGTCGCTCCGGGGAATGAGAACAATCTGAGGCTGAGAGTCTATGGAGAGAAGGCAGGGCTGGAGTGGGGGCAGGAAGATCCGAACTATCTTTCATTCCGTCCGTTGGGGAAGGCTCCGATGCTGATACGGCGGGCGGGGCCGGCGGCGATCCCAGTTGCGGCCCATGCGAGTCGCATTCCCTCGGGGCATCCAGAGGGATATCTGGAGGCATTTGCGCAACTCTATACCGATCTGGCCGAACAGATTGCCGCGAAGATCGAGGGCAGGGAAGCGAACAGTGCATCGCTGCTGGTGCCTAGCGTGGAAGATGGAGTGGCGGAGATGCGATTCATTGCAGCTGCGCTTGAGTCGTCGCAGAAAGATGCGGCGTGGGTTGCACTGGGGAATTAATCACCGGTTGAGTTCACAGCGAGTGAAAGGTGGAAGGATGGGCCGGCGTTATTGCCTGACTTTGGATTTGAAGGATGATCCGCAACTCATCGCGGAGTACAGGAAATATCACGAGCATATCTGGCCGGAAATTACGGAGAGTATTCGCGAGTCTGGGATTGAGGACATGGAGATTTATCTGCTCGGGACTCGGATGTTCATGATCATGGAAGTGAACGATGCGTTCTCATTCGAGAGGAAGGCCGACGCGGACCGGCAGAATCCCAAGGTCCAAGAGTGGGAGCAGTTGATGTGGGAGTTTCAGCAGGCTTTGCCCCAGGCCAAGCCGGGCGAGAAGTGGTTGCAGATGGAGCGGATTTTCAAACTGGAACAGTAGAGCGTTCGGGCGAAAGACTTAACCGCTGAGAACGCAGAGGGTTCGCAGAGTGCGCTGAGGATCCAGTTGAGGGATCAGCCTTCCGTTGCGGTTCCAGAAACATCGCGGTATCAACTTGGGGGCTTAGGCATGCCATCGATTGGCAGCAAAACGGAACACAGGCTTTTTCCTGCGGGACACATTGCTGTTTTCATTCTCGTGACCGCGCTGTTCTATCTGTGGGGAATTCCGAACAACCTGAATGATGTGCTGATCCGGCAGTTCATGAAATCGTTTGCGATTAGCCGATTTCAGGCTGGGTTGGTGCAATCGGCATTTTACATGGGCTATTTTCTGCTGGCGATTCCGGCGGCATTGTTGATGAGGAAGCTTGGGTACAAGGCTGGATTCGTCAGCGGATTGGTCTTATACGGGACGGGATGTTTTCTGTTCTGGCCGGCGGCGCTGTCGGGTCGATATGCATTCTTCTTGATGGCGCTTTTTGTGATCGCGAGCGGGCTGTCGTTTCTGGAGACGGCGGCGAATCCGTTTATTGCGCAGTTAGGCGATCCGGATAGCTCGGAGCGACGGCTAAATTTTTCCCAGGCGTTTAATCCGCTGGGGTCGATCAGCGGAGTCTTGATCGGGACAGTGTTTATCTTCTCCGGAGTGGAGCTGAGTTCAACGCAGATCGAATCATTGCAAGCACAACATCTTTATGACGCATATCTGCGTTCAGAGAAGCTGCGTGTGGTTAAGCCGTATTTGTTTTTGGGAAGTGTGGCTATTTTTTGGGCCATTTTGATTCTGCGAACGAAGTTTCCTGCCATCCAAAGCGAACACGAGAACAGCAAAGAGGATCATGGACGGTTTCGCGATCTGCTGTTGTATCCGCACTTCCTGCTGGCCGTAGTCGCGCAGTTCATGTATGTAGGCGCACAGGTGGGGACTTGGAGCTACTTCATTCAATACGTACAGGAGTTCACGCATCAGCCGGAGAAGATCGCCGGGTACTTCCTCACGGGCACGCTGGCCGCGTTTGGAATTGGGCGGTTCGGTTCTGCGTATCTGATGAAGTTTCTTGAGCCAAGCAAGCTGTTGGGTGTCTATGCAGTCACGAACGTAGTGCTGCTCTGCATTGGTGTTGCGTTGCCTGGCTGGATCGGTTTATGGGCAGTTTTCCTCACCAGCTTCTTCATGTCCGTTATGTTTCCTACCATCTTCGCTCTTGGTTTGAAAGAACTTGGACCGAACACGAAAATCGGTGGATCGCTGTTGGTAATGGCGATCGTGGGCGGTGCTGTACTAACGCCGATCATGGGACTAATCGCCGAGGGACGAAGCATCGCGGTTGCCTACCTCGTGCCGCTTGTCGCCTATGCGGTCGTGGCGATCTATGCGTTTGCCGGGGCCAAGCTGCGTCCGAGGGTCGCGGTGCCCAGCATTGAAACCGGTCTCTATTCGGAACAGTCCTAGAGAGTGACCAAAATCACAGGCGATCAAAGCCAGGGAGGATATAAAGATAAGTCGAGCCGTATGCAGACCCGAGCCCTGCATTTCTGCTCGTCGTAGAAGAAGTCCGGGAGGTTCGGATGAAATGGTTGAGTCGATGTAATATCCCAGTACTTTTCTTTGTCTTCCTAGTTGGTCTTACTGCGGTCTCCAAGACAGCATTCAGTATTGATTCTCCGCGATCCCAACCTGCGGACGCTTCCCAAAAACAAATTCAAAGTCTTCTGAGTGCACCTCTGCCGGGAAAGATGGCGCCGGAAGAAGCCGCAGCGTTCTATAAGCCTGACAGTCTTTATCAGTACATCGATGGCGGGGCAGACGTGTATCTGCTCTACGACTTTCGAGCGCTTCTGCATCAGAACTTCAAAAGCGGCGGCGCGGAAGTGACTGCGGACGTCTATGACATGGGCAAACGCGAAGATGCCTATGGAATGTATGCGGCGGAACGATCATCGAAGTACAAATTTCTGCCGATTGGTGTGGAGGGATACCGCAGCAAGGGCATTCTGAATTTTGTACAGGATCACTACTACGTGAAGCTGCAGGCAACCGGGGCAAATGCGGATGCCCTGCTAGATCCGCTGGCGCGGACGGTGTCGGAGAGGATCGGTGGTGCTCGGACGAGGCCGGCCCTGCTGCAGAAATTGCCGCCAGAGCACAAGGTCGAACACTCGGATCAGTACGTCAGAAAGGATCCGATGGGACATGCGTTCCTGGCACCTGCATATGTTGCGACATATTCCTGGGGTTCACAGGAAGGGAAGTTATTAGTTTCAGTGGCGGCCGATGCAGCAGCCGCAAAGGCTCGCCTCGATCAGCTCGCCAAGCACCTCAAACAGACCGGTACCTGTGCCGATGCGAAAGAACTGGGCGAAGGCGGGATTCGCGGGAAGAACAGTTTTGAAGGGAGCTGGATCGCACGCACACAGGGACGGTATGTGGTGGCATTAATAAATCCGCCGGAAGACGGTGGGGGGATTTTGAAAATGACGGCGACGGCACTGCAGCAGTAGAGCCCGCGCTTGAAACGTAATCATCATAGACGGCTAGGTAAGAGACGGAGCACATTCTTAGGAGCTCAGCATGAATAAGGACAAGGAGTGGAATCGAAGAGAATTTATCGTAAAGCCCATCGTGTGGGCCGGAGCAGCGGGAGTACTCAGTAAGACCCAATCACTGTTTGCGGAGACTGATTCAGCCGGTCCGATTCTGCAACGTACTTTGGGTAAGACTGGGATCACTCTGCCGGTGGTCAGCATGGGAGTGATGAATGCCGATATCCCGGGACTACTGCGGCGGGGTTATGAGCTTGGCATTCGGCACTTCGATACGGCAGCGATTTACCAGGAAGGCCGCAACGAAGAGATGGTCGGGCGCGTGATCAAAGAAATGGGCGTGCGCGACAAGGTGATTATTTCGACGAAGCAGGGAATGCGAATCCACGGTTCGGTCGCTGAGGCGAAGAACCGTTTCACGCAAGGTGTGGAGAACAGCCTGCGGCGGTTGCAGATGGATCATGTAGACATCCTTTACTACCACGGTCCAGATTCGGCTAGAGACGCACGCTTTGACGGGCCGCTTCAGGCCTTGCAAAGTCTGAAGAAAGAAGGAAAGACGCGGTTCATCGGAATCTCAACTCATAACGCCACCGAAGTGCTGAACGAGGCGATAGGGCTGAATATGTTTGATGTGGCGTTGGTGATGCTGAATTACACCATGGCGCATGATCAGGCAGCTCTGAAAACCATCGAGCGGGCCGCAAGCGGCGGAATCGGAATCGTGGCGATGAAGACGCAGGCAGGTGGGACGGTAAAACCGGACGCAAACCTGCCGAAGCAACTCCCACCATTCAGTCAGACGGCACTCTTGAAGTGGGCCCTGAATCATGAGTTCGTCGCGACCGCGATCCCAGGATTCAGCACGTACGAGCATCTGGAGCAGGACTTTTCCGTGGCGCGAAATCTAGCCTATACCGAGGATGAGAAGATGTTTCTGGCTGACAAGACTTTCTCGGCGTCGGCGGAGTTTTGCCAGCAGTGCGGACAGTGCCGCGAGGATTGTCCGAAGAAGGTAAATATCCCCGTGCTGATGCGTGCGCATATGTACGCTGTGCAATACCGGAATCGCGGAATGGCGCGACACGTACTTGCGGGACTGACTGGCGGCCACGGTCTGGATGCATGCGCCGGCTGCGAGTTCTGCGCTGCGACTTGCAGGAATGCGGTGCAGATCGGCAGGAAAATCTCGCAATTGCGGTCGCTGGCAGTTTGATTTGGAGGACGCCGGGCCCTCCGGCGTCCTCATCAATTCGCGTCTCACGCTGCATCAGATCGGCCCGAGTCCTGTAGGGGTGAATTCTTTTCTCGTGTTGGCTTCCGTCACGCCCCGGTGTGATCACGGTCACTGAGTGCATTTCCCGAATCAAGCATAAACGTATCGTTCGTTTTGGAGCGGACTGACCACATGACCGGTGCGTCCACTCGGCGGAGGTGACGGGAGACTGCGTGGGATTCTGAAGTGCGTTGTTCGGCTCTTTTTCTTGATATTTTTCATTCCTTCCCAACATTCCAAACAGTCCGACCGATATCGCCAAGAAGAAAGACTGAAGAGAGCAGAGAGGCCGTTGCGCGGCCAACAAAAGCCGAGATGGGACGAAGCCACTTTTTGTCCTCGTGTTTGGGGCCCCGATTCAACTGATTGCCAGGATGCCAGGGAGACTGTCTATGACGACAGGCGAGAAGCAAACAATTGCAACACATCTCAAGAACAGCGGCGTGTCGCGTCGCAATTTTCTACAGCTCTGTTCAAAAATCATCGTGGCGGCGCCGATTGGTTTGAGCTTGACGAGCCACCGAACTGCAGCGCAAGTAGCCAAGATCGTCGGGAAGGCGCGGCGTCCATCGGTGATTTGGCTTCATTTCCAGGACTGCACTGGATGTACAGAGACTCTGTTGCGGACCTCGGCTCCTGATGTAGCTCACCTGATCCTTGACGTGATCTCACTCGACTATCACGAGACCTTGATGGCGGCTTCAGGTGCGCAAGCGGAGGCGGCGCTGAAGTCGGCGATCGAAGACAACGCCGGTAAGTATGTTCTGGTCGTTGAAGGAGCCATTCCGACCAGGGATGACGGTGTGTTCATGGAACTGGCAGGCCGGCCGTCGATCCAGGTCGTGAAGGAAGTAGCCAGCCAAGCAGCAGCGGTCATCGCAATGGGTTCCTGCGCGTCGTGGGGAGGAGTGCCATCAGCTGATCCGAATCCGACGGGAGCGGTGGGAGTCGACTCGGTCATCTCAGGCAAACCGATCGTCAATCTTCCGGGATGCCCGCCCAATCCGTACAACTTGCTGGCGGTTGTCCTCGAATACGTGACGATGGGGCGGTTGCCGGAATTGGATCAGTTTGCGCGTCCGAAGTTCGCGTATGACCGGGTGATTCATGAGAACTGTCCGCGACGGGCCCACTTTGATGCGGGAAGATTTGCAGCAAGCTTCGGCGATGGGGGCCACCGCAAAGGCTGGTGTTTGTACAAGCTGGGGTGCAAAGGTCCGGTTACGCATGCGTCGTGCGCATCACGACACTTCAATGAGATTCCGGGGGTGTGGCCGATCGGGGCGGGGGTTCCGTGTTTCGGCTGCACTGAAAAAGGAGTCGTGTGGCAGATGGGGACGTTCCAGACGGTGCCCATCCACTTAGCGACCCCCCCGGAGACCTATCCGCCGATCTACAGCACGTCGGGAGCGCTCAAGGTCGGAGCGGCGGGGCTCGTGGGGGCGATCGCTGGAGCGGTTGGAGGCGCGGCATGGGTCGCGTCACAACGCTTTCAAAGCAGCATGGAGGCCGGGGTGACGCGCATTGCAGCTGACCGGGCGCATGCCGAGAAGGCGAAAGCTCCAGTCGAGAAGCCCGTCGCGAAGAAAGAGGACTAACGTGGCCATCACTCGGCGACAACTCTTTTCTGGAATCGCAAAGGCGGGAGTGCCAACAGCGATAGCAGTAACGGTTGGCACTGACGTGCTGAGCGCCGGCGAAAAAATACACATACCGAACGCTGCGGTTGGGCTGCTGTACGACGCGACGATCTGCATCGGATGCAAGGCTTGCGTTGCTGCATGCGCCCAGGCGAACGACACGCCTCCGGACACGCGTGGCGATAACCTGCACCAGGCGCCATCGGATCTGAACGATCTCACACGGAATGTGATCAAGCTCTACAAGGAAGAGAACGGATCTGTGTTTTCGTTTGTGAAGCGGCAATGCATGCACTGTTTGGATCCAGCATGCGCGGCAGGATGTCCGTTCCAGGCGCTGCACAAAGATGCCGAGAGCGGCATTGTGAGCTGGACTGAAGACAAGTGCATCGGGTGCCGCTATTGCACGATCACCTGTCCGTATCACGTGCCGCGCTTTCAGTGGAAGGGATTCAATCCTCGGGTGACAAAGTGCGAACTGTGCAGCCAGCGGCTGGATCAAGGATTGAAGCCCGGATGCACCAGCGTCTGTCCGACAGGCGCGGTGATCTTTGGCCCACGATCAGTGCTGTTGCTGGAGGCGAAGCAGAGGATCGAGAAGAATCCCGGGCGCTATTACCAGAACCGTGTGTATGGCGAGACAGACAACGGGGGCACGCAGGCTCTGTATCTCTCGCGAGTTCCGTTTGAGAAGCTCGGCCTGCCGGAGTTGGGGCCGGAGTCGGTACCGGCGAAGACACTGCGTTGGCAGCGGCGCTTCTATCAGTATTTCGCGCTGCCTGCGGTGCTGTATGCGGGGCTTGTGCAGGTGATTCGCAAAAACCTGAAGGGCCATGAAGACGACGCCCATGAGCGCGAGAAAGAGACCGGATTGAGGGCGCAACTATGAGCACTGCGGCCATTGAAATGAACGATGCGCGCAAGAACCGATGGGAACGAAATGTGCCGGTGTACGGCTTTCCCGTCGTGAATAAGTTCTTTCTTCTCCTTTTTGTCCTTGTACTCCTGGCTTTCGTGCTGACTGGGTATCGGGAGCTGGCCGGCCTCGGCCCGGTCAGCGGCATGAATGACGCATTTGGCTGGGGAATCTGGAAGACCTTCAACGTGATGGTGCTGACTGCACTGGGCTCTGGGGCGTTCGCGGTAGGAATTGCGGCTTGGGTATTTCGTCGAAAGCGGATGCACTCATTAATGCGGATGGCACTGCTGACCAGCTTTCTGGCGTATGCGTGCGGATTACTGCTGCTGGGCATCGACGCGGGGCGTCCGTGGAATTTCTACTGGATGGTTTTTCCATGGAGATGGAACATGCACTCGCCGCTGGCTGAAGTGGCGATCTGCATGTCGATCTACGCCATGATTCCTTTGGCGGTAGAGAACATTCCGCCGGTGTTGGAGAGGCTCTGGTACTTCGATTCGCGATTGCGGCCTGGTGTGGAGAAAATCGAAAAGCGGCTGCACTACTTTTTCCCATGGATTATCGCGGCTGCCTATCTGCTGCCGGGCATGCACCAGTCTTCGCTAGGAGCGTTGATGTTGCTGGCCGGGGAGCGGGTGCATCCGCTGTGGCAGACTCCGTGGTTACCGGTTCTGTACTTGGGAGCGGCAACGTTCATGTCATTCGGATGCGTGGCGGGAACAACCATGCTCTGCTGCCTGGTGTGGCAGCGGGCGATGGACATGGAGGTTCTCGACGAGGCAGCGAAGATTACGTCGTGGCTGATCTTTGGATGGTCCGCTCTGCGATTGCTGGACATTCTGTTTCGTGGAGCGCTGGGAACAGCCTTCAGATTCGATCGATTCGCTGGGGTGTTCTGGCTCGAGATGTTGCTCATTCTAATCGGCGGCTGGCTGTTGCTGCGGTCGCTGAAGACGCACGATGCGAAACCGATGTTCGCAGGCTACATCCTGAGTTCAGCAGGCGGAATGATTTACCGCTTCAGTCCGACGACGCTGGCGTTCCGTCCAAATCCCGAAGCGCTGTATTTTCCTGCGACGATCGAGATTCTGGTCTCGTTGGGTTTCATCTCTCTGGGAGTCATGGGATTTCTGATCGCAGTAAAGCGGTTCGCCATTCTTCCGGCGCCGCTGAGTGAGTGGCACGACATGGCGAATTACTTCCGGTTCCGGCGTCCGTACATCCGGTGGACTGGATATTTCAAGTACGGACATTTTGGCGAAGACGAAACAACGGCAGAGTCCGAATAAGAGCAGGTTTCTATGGCGAAACGAATCACCATTGATCCGATTACTCGAATTGAAGGGCATCTCCGCATTGATGTCGAGGTCGACAACAATGCGGTTAGCAATGCTTGGGCATCATGCACCATGTGGCGTGGCATCGAGAAGATCCTGCGTGGGCGAGATCCGCGGGACGCGTGGATGTTTACGCAACGGTTCTGCGGGGTGTGTACCACCGTGCATGCGATGGCCAGCGTGCGCTCCGTGGAAGATGCCCTGAAGCTCGAGGTGCCGCTGAATGCGCAGTACATCCGCAATCTGATTCTGATTGCCCATGCGTTGCACGATCACATCGTGCACTTCTACCAGTTGTCGGCTCTGGACTGGGTCGATGTGCTACAAATTCCGAAGGCGGATCCTGCGGCCACGTCGAAGCTGGCGGAGAGCCTTTCGCCGTGGACGCGGAATTCGCGGAACGAACTCAAGGCTGCACAGGACCGTGTGAAAGCCGTTGCTGCCAGCGGACAGTTGGGAATTTTTGCGAATGGCTATTGGGGACATCCGGCGATGAAGCTCTCGCCCGAGGTGAACCTGTTGGCATTCTCGCATTACGTGCAAGCACTCGAATATCAGCGGAAGGCTTTGCAGGTCGTCGGCATTCTGGGATCGAAGACGCCGCACATTCAGAACCTGACCGTGGGTGGAGTGGCCAACGCGATTGATCTCGACAGTCAGAGTGCGTTGGGCATGGACAAGTTGGAGATGATCCGCTCGCTCCTCGATGAGGTCACGCAGTTTGTCCAGCAAGTGTACTTCGTCGATGTATGTGCCGTGGCCGCCATGTACCCCGACTGGTTCAAGATCGGAGGTGGCGTGAAAAATTATCTGGCGGTTCCTGATTTACCGCTCGACAGCAAGGGATCGGCTTACGATTTGCCCGGCGGGTACATTCACAATGCCGACCTTGCGGGCGTGAAAGGATTCCAGACCGGTTCAGATGCGGTCTTCCGCCAGGCAGTCACAGAAGATGTGATGCACTCCTACTACAAGGGAGAAAAGCCGCTGCATCCGTGGGAAGGGGAAACTGAGCCAGCGTTTACTGGATGGGAAGGCGAACAGAAGTACTCGTGGGTGAAGGCTCCACGCTACAACGGCGAACCAGCGCAAGTCGGACCGTTGGCTCAGGTTTTGATTGGTTACTCGCAGGGGCATGCTCTTACCAAGAAGTACACCGATATGGCGATCGATAAGGTTGCGGCGATCGGTGGAGTTCGGGCTACACCGGCGGCGCTCCACTCGACTCTGGGACGGCATGCCGCACGTGCCATCCGCGCGTGCATGCTGGCGGAACTCGCGCAGAAGCACTGGCAGCTGTTGGTGGATAACATCGCGAAGGGCGACTACAGCGTCTACAACCAGCCGGTGCTGCCATCGCATGAAGTTCATGGCGTGGGAACGCACGAGGCCCCGCGCGGAACACTATCGCACTGGGTCGTCATCAAAGACGAGAAGATCAAGAACTACCAGGCGGTCGTGCCCTCAACTTGGAATGCGAGCCCGCGCGATCATTCCGGGGTGCATGGGCCGTATGAGGCTTCGTTGCTTCACACGCCACTGGCTAAGCCCGAGGAGCCACTGGAGGTACTAAGAACCGTACACTCGTTCGATCCGTGCATGGCATGTGCGTGCCATGCGTTTGATCCGTCGGGACGAAAAATCACCACTGCGAAAATCCTGTGAACAGCATATTGATTGGCGGAATTGGTAACGTGCTCCTGGGAGATGATGGGCTTGGACCGTATGTAATCCGTCTGCTTGAGTCGCAATACGAGTTCGGCGATGAGGTTGAGCTGGCCGACTTAGGGACGCCCGCTTTGGATCTGACGCATCGGATTGCCGGTCGGCGGGGAGTGATTCTCATTGATTGCATCGCGTCGGAAGAACATTTACCGGGGACGGTGTTGCTGTATGACAAGGCAGCGCTGCTGAGCGCGATTCCGACACAGAGACTCGATCCACATTCACCGGCGGTTTCGGAATGTATCTTGACAGCTGAAATGCTCGGCGCCAGTCCGGAGAATGCCTGGTTGATCGGAGTCGTTGGCGCGAGTTTCGAGCCGGGGAGGCCGCTGAGCCCGACTGTGCGTGGGGCGCTTTGGAAGGTTGTCGACGCAATCGGTTACGAATTGAAGCGGCTCGGCGTTAAGCTCGAGAAGAGATTGCAGGCGGATGAACTCGGCGTCTGGTGGGCCGAGGAAGTTGGGTCCCCAGCTTACACAAGCTCTTAGTTTTGTTGTTGTTCAGAACTCCTTCGTTTCGTGCCTCCTTC
>DATFQQ010000243.1:0-3286 GCA_035264195.1 Candidatus Sulfotelmatobacter sp.
GGCTATCTACGTAAACGCGCAAGAGCATCTTCGCGTGCTGTGTCCCGCAGTACTGCGCACATTGCCCGAGAAAAAGGCCCGTCTCGTGGGGATCCAGCCACGTCTCGTTCGGGTGATTCGGAATCAGGTCCGTCTTTCCTGCTAGCTGAGGCACCCAGAAACTGTGATCGGTGTCAGCGGAGAGCAATTTCAAGAATGTCGGTGTAGGATGAGCCGGGTCACTCACGGGGATATGGAGCTCGTTCGCCGTGACGATGCTAAGCTTGGGATACCGAAATTCCCACCAAAACTGGTGCCCGATTGCGGTCACATCTATAGCCCCTGCGGGCTCCGGTGCGTCCTGGATCGCATGAATCATTTGGGCTGTTGCGGCGAACAGCACCGCAACGATGAGGATTGGAATCACGGTCCAGGCCAGCTCAATCTGTGTGCTCCCATACACCTGCGCTGGCTCTCGTTCTGCCCCCGTCCGTCGGCTGCGGAATTTCACCAAGGCGTAACTCAACAAACTGAAGACGACCAGAAAAATCAGTCCAGTGACACCGAGGACGAAGTGAGACAGATGGCGAATCCACTCTGCTGGTGTGGAATGAGGCTCGAAGATGCTAGGAACGGGATTGTCATGCGGAGCCGCCATGCACAGCCCTGCAGCGAGAAGAACCCCCGTTAGGAGAACAAGGACCCCGGTAACCCGGCTGACTATCGCTCGCCAATCGGCCCTGTGCACCAATGTGCCCATTCTCATCAAGCATCCTCTCCATGGACTTCAGTTAAGAGCAGTTGCAGACAGTATCTGCAGTCGACGACCAACATGGCCTCGCATCTGGGCAATGCAATGCAGTCTCCAGGCAATTACAAGGGAGGGCGAAACTGCAAGCTGCCTTGATTGAATGTTTTACGGACAAGAAAACGAAGGGTGAGAAATTGCTGCGGCGCTTTTCGCGTCTTTTGATTGACAAAATCGTCGAGGATTTGTCGCGTGTCGACTGGCAACATCAGGGCGCCCAGATGTCAACAACGCACGGAAACTGTCAAACCCTCAACAACCATTCATCCATTGTCGGGCTGTCGGAGATCGCCAAGCATTGTCAGAAAGGCACTTAAATGAGCTTGAAAGGATTCGATTCAGTGGAAATGCTAGTGCTTTGTTGCTGAGTCGGGTTCAGGGCAAGGCTACACCAGCGAAGCAATCAAGGAGGAGATACGTTCGGAGCGCCAATGAATTCGGTGATGATCACGGCCCTAGCTGCCATTGCTGGTTCGCTCGTCGGCGCATTGGGTTCGGCCATCGGGACGTGGATCACAGCCAGGCACCAGGACCGGCGCGACTTGTTGGGAAAGCAGATTGCGCGGCGGGAGGCGCTGTATTCCGATTTCATTGGCGAAAGTGGGCGACTGCTAGTCGACGCCATGCAGCACAACGTCAGTGATGTTCAAAAACTGCTACCAGTTTACGCGCTACTGAGCCGCATTCGGCTTACTTCCTCGAAGGCCGTTTTACAAGAAGCTGAAAAGGTCATGGAGAATATTGTGAGCACCTATCCACAACCCAACCTGACAGTCGAGCAGATTGAATCTAAAGCCGTGAATGGCCAAGATCCGTTGAGGCAGTTCAGCGACACCTGTCGCGCTGAACTGGATTCATTGCAGCGACAACTTTGAATTCCAAACTTTTTATTCCCGCAATCTTTTCGTTCTCTTACGTTGGCACGACCGCCCGAGTAAGGCAAAATGCCGCGATCCCTCATGCAAAGACAAGGAGCGTGCTTCGCGTTCTTTCTTGGTTTGCCCTCCGTTTAACAATCTTGTCTAAGGCTGAGCTGGTGCGTATTGACGCACGCTTGCGCGTGTCGTCGCTGAGGCCGCAAGGATTTCTGGCGATGCACTCCGGCCTCGGGCAAAAGCGTGCGAGGAGTACAGCGCGATGGGCCAGACCAGATTCGCGCCGACCACGCTCAAAATGAAGGCCACCCTCATGATGCCTAGAAGCGCAAAGACCACCAGCGCGTAAGGGAAAAAACAGCGACGCACCATGAATTCCATATGCCGTGCCGCATACAGGAAAGGGTTGGATGACCGGCTCTCCGCGTGGCGCTGCCAGATCTTCAAGAGTTGTTCGGGGCGGTCGGAGGCGAGCTGATGCCTCTCCCATCCCGTAACCAGGAAGCTCGCAATAGCCCCTAGAAGTAAAAAACCGCCCCACGCCAGGTAGGACTTCGAGCCTGAACTCCTCCACTGTCCTATGGTCATGCCAACCAGAAGAAACAAATAGAAGACGTAGTCGCACACCGTCTCAAGCCAGCAACCGAAATCAGACTCGAGCAGTTTCATGCGCGCGACCTCACCATCGCATCCATCCAGGATGCTTGCGAACAGACATAGAAATGCGCCGAGAAGCGTGTTCCAATAACTGCCAAGCGCAAAGAATGCCGCTGAAGCAATTCCTACCCCGAGCGTGAAGATGCTTACCATATTTGCCGTAATCGGAAACTTAATGAGTTGCCGGCTGATCGGAATGGAGATGCGGCGATTCAACCGAGCGTACATACCATCGGTAGGTTTGACTAACCAGCTGTCGAGCTTTCTTTCAGCGATGCGGCGGTCCTTTTCCGTACGCACGCGCTGCCACAAGTCTTCGCCCACGTTCGTTGAGGCGACGGAATGTCTAACGCTAATCGGCGCGAGCAGTTCTTCGAGGCTGGTGGCATCCGATGGGCAATGCTCAACAAAATCGCGGAGCGTCTCCAAGGATAATGAATAGAGCCCGGCGGGCACGCCAGCGTTCGTTAGCGCCCATGCCGTCCCACCGTCGTTCCATTCACTGGCCTGCCGAATCAATGATGGGTGATAAGTTGTGCCGCCGTCGATCAAAACCACGCGCTGGCTTCTCACTCGGCTTGCGACAAGACGCAATTGTTCTTGCAGCGGCGTTTTTGCCTTAGCTTCAAGCCATTCTACGGATTCTGGAAGACGGTCTGTGCAAAACAGCTCCCATCGAGTGTTTCGGAGTGTTGCCGCATCCGCAAACACCACGATTTGTTCAGGATGCAATCTTTGGGCTGACAAAATGGTTCGCAAAGGAATTGGAAGGGCGCCAACCCGAAATTTGGTCAATCGGCTGTCGGCCTGGGGTAGAAAAATGACAAACGCTACATTCGTGGATGGCGAGCTATTCGAAGTGCCGGCAACCGGCTCTAGACCCTGCATCCCGGCCTTTTTCTTGATGTTGCCGAGATTCGTGCGCTTTGATGAGCGGGTCAATAAGATCAGGCAAATGCAACCGACG
>DATFQQ010000244.1:0-15001 GCA_035264195.1 Candidatus Sulfotelmatobacter sp.
GAGAAGATTTGCGGCAATAGCGACCGGCCATGCTCTGACGAAGCGTGTGCTGATCAGCGCGTACCCGACCGCAACTACGCCCGTATTGGCGGCATAGACCATTACCCACCAATACGGCGAGGGTCTGGGCTCCGCGAGATCCGAAACGAACGCTACCGAAGAAAACGTCAAGAATACAGCAGCCAGCAGTATGGACATAGACGACAGAGGCACCAAACTCCAATACCGCCGTCCCTCGTGATGGAGTCTTCCTGTCACCATGGAAACCTGACCCAGTGAATTCTACGATTGGTACGCGTTACCCGTCAGACACTGAACGGGCAAGACGGCTAACGTGTCGACTTGACGAATCGGAAAAGCTTTTGCAAGTAGCGAACGAATGCTCAGTTTTGCGGCCTTTATTCCACACCGAGTCGGCTAATTTCTGGGCGGCCTGCGGCAACAAGCCACCACGGGAGAATGTACAAGAAGAGCCACGCACGCCACAGAAAACCAGTTGCGCAATACGCCCACTTGATCCGATCGCCTGCCAGCATGACCAGAACGCCGACGACCAATGTTGTGTGCAGCGAACGCCGATAGATCCGATATGTAGTCCGCTCCGCTTGCTTGTCCACATTTCCATGAGCTATCCCGGGAATAGCACACGCTCCAACTGCGACCGCAAATGCCAGTGCGACGTCCACGGTTCCCCACCAGTTAGGCAAGCTTGTTGGATTCCTCACCAGCCCTGCCACAACCGGAAAGGTCCACGAAAGGACGAACAAGATCGCGGCTATTAGAGCAATCGAGCGACGGCTCATACCCAGAACATTACCTCGCCAGTGCGCTAGTCTACATCTGTCTTTGTTTTGTTTGTTTTGAATAGCTTCTGCAAAACCCCAATCGGTTGTCAGTCGGCCCGTCTAGGTCTGCGCTGCGTCAATCCTGAGATCGTCTCTTCATAATGGTCGTGGCTATGGGCGGGCGTCATGAGTCGCGCCCGTCCACAATCAGTTCGCACACCGTAATGCTGCCCCGGAGAGTTGTGCCGGCAACGAGGAATGCACCCTGAGTTGTCCGGCTTTGATGCCCTACTCGGAAGAATTGATGCAGCGCTTGCCCTTTTGCGGTGCGATATTCACTCGTCCTCCGAGGAGGTTCCATTCACCCTACAAATTCAATCCCATAACGTGGAGCGGCCTCGAGCATTCTATGTACCTCCTCGTACGCAGGCTCATCTGCTGGCGGCAACGTCATGGCCGGCGCCGGCACACTAAATTCCTTGAACCATCCTTCCAGCCCGGCGGGAGTGAGCAGAATGAGCATCCGGCTCTGCTCCGATTCGATTGTGAACGAGTGGGGCACATCGCGCGGTAAGAAGAACATTGTTCCGGACCTCCCCTTGATTGTGCGATCGCCGACCGAAACGACGACGTCGCCCTCAAGGACGTAAAAGATCTCATCTTCCCGATGATGGATATGTGGAGGCGGCACATTGCCTCTCCTGGTGACCGCTTCGATCAACGCGAATTGCCCGTGCGTGTCTTCGCCGGTGGCCAGAAAGGTCATCAACGAACCGTTGTACCAGACCGAACGATCCGGGGACTGCCGTCCGTGGCTAATTGCGATGGATTCTAAGGGTTTGATGTTTGCTGCGCCTGGTGCTTTGCCGGAAGAACTGATTTTGAGGTCAATGATCTTCATAACTTTGCTCCTTTGTACTTAACGTGACAAACGACTTGACTTCCGTAAACGACTGCGAACTCGCAGATCGTTGGTCACACTTAGGGCATCTTCCGTGCCAAACGATTGTCGAGGGGAATGTTGGAATTTAACATCATCTTTTTGATGAGGTTGGAGTTGCTGGTGGGCAATGGAGAGGAGTTGGACTTAAAGAGCGGAAACAGGCACTGAGGTCCGACACTGACCGTCTTCGGTCCCGATTTCCGTCTTGAACATGCTTTGAAGACTAACGAAATGTGTTTGAGACGCACGACAGTGCGCAGTATTGGTACGGGGACAACCCTGCAAATCCCCGTAGGGTAGGGACTCAAATTCCGTCATAGCGTGAATATCCGCGCTTTGCCCAATAATCTGCTGGTTCATCCTTTGTATAGGTAATCCGCGCAATCGCCTTGATGTTCTTCAGACCTAATTTCACCGGTAGGAGCAGTCGCAGCGGAGCTCCGTGCTCGACCGTGAGAGGCTTTCCGTTGAAGTGAGTCGCAAGCAGAGTCTGCTGGTGGCGAGCCGTCGAAAGATCGAGCGACGCGTAGTATGGATCGGGATTTCCCCAGGAACCGAGATTGACCGAGGATTCCAGTCGAACCCACTTGGCCTGGGACATTGGCGGGTAAGCTCGCAGCAAGTCATCAAATCTGGCCCGGCCCACCAGGCAATCGCGCTCCAACCTTCCACGCATACAAGCCGAGTGATTTGCTCATGCACCTGGAAAGATGCGAGCAGGTTTCGGATATTCAAAGAACCCTTAGGCCGGGGCGAGCCCGTCGAGAGTCAAACGACATTCTGGAATATAGCTGGGATCAGGAGTAGCTCCGTTGTAATTGTTCCTGAGCGGGGTAATCTGCCTTTTGGTGTTGTGGGCACCAAGCGATTGGGTGAATACAGAGCTTCTGCACATCGTCATCGATGCGCAGGGATTTATTCAGAAGCCACTCCCTTCTCGGCCAGTCCTTGTTTTCGTGGATGATTCCCAGGCGTTTGAGCGTAGTCTGCGGTAAGAGCGCACCACCGGCTCCGACCGTGGTTATCGCACCCAATCCGAACAGCAGAAGATCGCGGCGTGTCCAATGACGCGAAAGCTGGGGAGCCACTTCCATCACCTGAGGAGGCTGTTCCTGAAAGAAGCTGGCGGGCTTCGAGGGTGCGCACAGACAGGTGAGACGGAGTGGGTCACTCAGGCCGGACCACACCTGCTGCTTAGCGGCATAGGGCCGCATGAACAGTGAGGTTAAGCGATGCAGTGTGAACACAAAAAACGAGATGGTGAGCGATGCGGAGCACGCTCAGTTTCACAATACGGACACGTCACCTCATGAACGGGCATGAGCTGAGTATATAGTTTGGAGACTGAAGACCCTTGCGTGCGCCGACCTTCGGAGTAGACTTCCTTCCGCATGTTCTGTGCTTCTTCTCGATAGGCCCTGACTACAAGTGAGACGCCGGAGCCTATTTTCCTTCCTTGTTTCGTCATGGGGGAGTTATGGGATTCGTTGAACACTACTGCGTCTGTGGGCACCCTATGTCGTTGCACCGCAACAATGGCGGGCACTGTAGTGGGTCTCAAAGCACTCTGATGTACGTTCGCTGTGACTGTCGAAAATATACGCCGCCTAACAAGAACGAAGACTCCCGCTCTGCTGCCCGACCACTCTCATTTTCTTCGCCTGAGTTTCGGAAGAACCGCACTATAATTCGGGTCATTAAGTTTGGAATCACTCTGACGAGGGGGCCGCTCCATTAACCCCATGCTCCAGGTGGAGCGGCCGTTAAAGACATTCGATGTCCTTAGCCGAAAGGACAGAGAGCCGCCCCAATACTTCATAGGAAGGAAATTCGGCTCATTTTTTCCCAAAAACCGGGGCTTGTTTTTTGCCCTGATCACGGTACAATACCAGCGAATCCGTTCAAGAACGTGGAAGATTCTGAGTCTCTTCCGCGTCCACCATAACCCCGCGCTACTACTCGCATGGTGGCGCGGGCTTTTTTTTCGGTCGGCGCCCTATGCAGGCAAGATGCGCAACGATTGCCGCGCCTCGATCTGCGTTGCCGAGGGCATCTCGAGTAGCTTCCCGCTCTTCTTCTCCAACGCCGCAGATTGCCGCGCAGGGAACATGACCACATTCGTCGCTCTTTCGGCCTCTTCGTCAAAGACGATTGAAGGTTTCTTCGGCACATCCGGCCGCATCATTCCGCTGGAGTCGTACCAGAGATCGTATTCGTCGCCTAACTTTGCGCGGCGGTTCGTTACGATGTTCGCCCAAACGAAATCCGGGTGACAGGCGTAAATGCGATACGAACTCGTAACAAAGGGCTGCGGGTCGTTCTTCATGACAAGGGCAACAATCGTACGCGCCTGTCGAACATCCTGCTGGAACCAGAGATTATCCTCGCGCCGTTCGGCATCTTCAAGGCGAGAGAGGACCCGCGCAATTGTGACGAGCTTATCCACGGTCGCGAATCTGAGTTTTGATTCTCTGCTCTACCCATGGCGCATCTGAGGTGCGTTGAATCCAACGGCAGGCGGGGCAATTGTGAGCACAGGCCGTGCCGCTGTAATTCAATTCATGCGTGTAAGGGGTTAGGGCTTGCAGTAGCGTTGAGGGTTGAAATATTTTCGATGTAGCCATCGTTGCCTCTGGTCAGGTAATGGTGGTTAGGGCTGAGCGGGTGCACGAACACCTACTCAGCACCCGTTTTGCGCTTGGGGGAAGCGCCTATTGAATGTCTGGAGAGTAGTATGCCAAGCGGTTTCGCATGGCAAGGGTGCTAACGTAACCCGCGGTAATGAAAAAGAAGAAGAGCCTTCTTTCGAAGTACCTCTCCGAACTAGGCAGAAAGGGCGGAAAGGCCCGCCTTCAGACGATGACCGAGGAAGAGCGTAAGGAGTCGGCGCGAAAGGCCGCTATAGCCCGTTGGAAGAAGGCAAAGGAGCGCCCGCGATGAGGACGTCGCCGAAGGAACATGAACGGATTAACACAGTTCGTCAGTTGTGGCGAGAACACTATAAGGAAGCGGAGCGCACGGGCTGGAACGTTATGGCATTCCATCGTTGGCTAGAGCTGAACCGTTCCGAACTTTTAAACCGAAGGCACGGAGACACATACCAACAATTGAAGAGCGATCTAAGAGGTCTTTGGCGAGACTAAATCGAAAGCGGGACAACGCGCCTCAGGTGGCAGCCAAGGCTGCCTGATGGCGTGGTCGAAGAAGCACTAAAGTTTCACGCCCTTTGCCAGTCTTCTACAGAACGTGGTGATGTGGTAACGCTCGTTGGCTCCTAGGTTTATGAACTCCACGCCGTAACCAAATCCACTCCCGTGACGGATGACGCCACGTAGCTTTATTGACTCAGTAATCTCGGGGATCGAGAATTCTAAGGTCAGAACTTCTCCCGCAGGCAACGTAGCGTCAGATCCAGTCACCAACCTCATGCCTCCTTCCGAGATGTCGCTACAACGAGCTGCCAACGTCTCCATTTTCTGCGCTCCCAGGAAGGTCAAAATCAACGGCAGATCGGTTTGGTATCTGGGGGACCGCTGGGGCACTGCTCGTGGCGCCCAAGGTGCGTTCATAAATATCGGACAGTTCTCCTCGGCGATGATTATCGATTGTGACGGCTCCCCCGTTGTTTGGTAGTTTGACTTTGTTACGAAAGACGAACAAACGGTAAGGTATTCTGAGTTTCAAATGACGCCAGCATCTGGGAATTTCTCAGAAAGCGGGATGGAACGTATTCCGTTTCTCATAACGGCAAACTTTTCGATTCCATCCCCGAGGAGTGGTTCGAGTCAGAGATTTGTGAACGCTACGATTTTTGCGGCAAGGAATGCGACGATAATCGCAGGCAATCGAATCGCTCTAGCAGGTGCACGGTTGACTTGAGTTCTAGCGGCCCACTAACTTAGCCATATCGTGAGTGTAATGCACTTCACGCCTACGGGATTCTAGGATACCCACTCTCGAACCCGAGCGTCTCAAGAACCGATCCACTACTCCCCGAGGAACCATCACCGGAGGTGGAAAGGGCTTTTCCCCGAGACGCTCAAGCGGCTTGCGAGTTCAGTTTGTCGATGTCGAAGTCTTCTCCCTTCTTCGTGCCAGGACCTAAGCCCCGTATTTTTAACTAGGCCGTAACCACGGCGGACTTCTAGGAAGTTACGATCAGTTTCGATGGCGGCGACTGAGCGAGCTTATGAATGCCCCTAAAATTTCCGCTATGCGATACGGACTGTTGGGGTGCACAATTTGCGGCAAGCCTCTCCGTCTTGTGGCTGCCACGACTGAGAACGGTGGCTTGCCGATCCATCAGGAGTGCTACATGCGTAGGTTGAAACTGAAGCAGGCCACAACGCTCCCAACATCAAGCGAGACTGCCCCTAACCCGGTCTTCGCCACTAGTTGTTGAAATATCCCAAAGGCCCATACGCGCCACCCAACTTGAGGACGATCAACGACCCTGTCGGAATTGAACCCTTAAACTGGTGGGGCAAAGTATGCCAACCGACGATGTACGTTGCCCATATTGTGTATACGAAAATAAATTCATGCTGATGTATTGGGTCGATGATCGGTTTGTTTGCGTTAAGTGCGGCCATGTTGTTGATCTGATGGATGAGGGCTTTGTTTGCGATTGTTCTAAGTGCCGCGAACTAAACCGCCCACTTCAGACTGGGACCTGACTGCGGAGTACATGTGCCTGCCCCGCAGAACTTTGCAGAACTTTGATGAATCGCGGAGTTTTTGCGAAAAGGAAGATGCGGCACTCTTTCTGCGAGCTGGTAACGATTGAGCAACCATTCGCCGAATATTTGTTCAGCGCAAGTTATTGATGCGACAAGGCGAAATGGCACAGGGCATAGTCAGCACACGTTTAGGACGGCTTTAAGCTCACTGGAATTTCTCACCCCTGAGTAGGGTGTGACACAATTGCAGGATGACACGAACCAGCCTTCCCAGGTTGCTTGAAGACAAGTTGAAACACTGCTCGTTCGGCTCGAAAAGCTTCAGGCGACCCCCAGAAAACCATCTCAGAGTATGCGGCCCATGATCCGACTATCCGGCACAACACACGCAAGGGTGTTTTACTCAACCTAATCGCGCCCCTTTTCTAAACCTACTCAAACCCGCCATATGGCAGGTGTTTTGTTGGCTGGGCGTTCAAGCCAGCACACTAGGACCCATCATGCTCCTTCCTCGCCTTCGGTATTCGTACCTTCGAGAGTTGAATTTCGGCAACTTCGGAGTACCCTCTCTCGCACATATTCTCAACCTCTTCAGGCCGTAACGGCTCGGACCAGTGGGAACTTCGACAACGCTCCCCAGAGCAAAACGGCTGAACAGACGTTCCCAGCGCCCCACCCCGGCCTGACCACCGTCACCCGTGTGCGAGGTAACAATGGCCGAAGTGAAAGTATCCCGGAGTCAACGGATACCGCAACTCTTACTCGGTCCATATCACCATGAATTAAACAGCGCCGGCACGGCCTGTGCACAGGACTGTCCTGCTTGTCGATGGAACGAACGCACGAACGACGCTCCCTGGAATCGACAGAAGACGGCGAGCTAATGCCCGTTGCGGTTGCAATTCATTGCCCAAAAGGCTGGGCCTCAGCGTCAATGAGTTGCCAACACCGCGATTTTATCTTTTTCTTTATTTGCCGTTCACATAGCGGCAACTTGTTCCACTTAGTCTTTTCCCGTCCTCTATGGTGAGGACGTTCGGACGTGGCCCGACAAAATTGCATACAAGGAGAATAGAGCATGTTTGAAACACAGAACGCCTGCGCACAGCTCCGAAAGGTGTTAGCCACCTTGTTAACGCTCACTATTACCGCAGGGCCAAGCATTACACCGGCTTTCGCATCCTCCGATCATGGGCAAGGGAAGCTTGCTGCGCCCGCAACCGCGACGCCCATTCAGCACTTGGTTGTGATCTTCCAGGAGAATATTTCGTTTGACCATTACTTTGGAACCTACCCCAATGCAGTGAACCCGAGCGATGAGCCGCAATTCACCCCAGCCAAGGGTACTCCGTCGGTGAATGGCTTGACGAACCCACTTCTGAAGTTCAATCCCAATTTAAATCCTACCAACCTCACCGGGGCGTCGAATCCGTTTCGCTTGGATCGTTCACAAGCCGTGACGCCAGACCAGAACCACGACTACACAGCCGAACAGCAGGCATTTGACACCGGTCTTTTGGACTTGTTCCCGCTCTTCACCGGCAACGGTGGAACCAGCGGCAACGAAGTCATGGGATATTTCGATGGCAACACAGTTACTGCATTGTGGAACTATGCGCAGAACTTCGCCATGAGCGATAACTCCTACAGTACGACGTTTGGGCCTTCCACGCCCGGAGTGATCAACCTGATTTCAGGGCAGACAAACGGCGTGGTGGCAATCGCCAACGGAACGGGCGATGAAGTGAGCGGCGGACCTGATGGTTCGCTAACCGTGATCGGCGATCCGGATCCGAAGGGTGATGTTTGCTCGAACCCGTCGCGGAACCAGGTAACGATGGGTGCGACGAACATCGGCGACCTGCTGAACGCGGCGGGTGTGACCTGGGGATCGTTCATGGGCGGGTTCAACCTCTCCATCGTGAATCCGAACGGTACAAGCGGCTGCGCGCGCAGTTCGGCAGGGCTGGCCGGCACAACCGGTGATTACATCCCGCATCACTCGTTCTTCAACTACTATGCTTCGACCGCAAATCTGGCCCACACTCCTCCGGCCTCAATCGGGGAGATTGGCCATGGCGGTCCGGCGAATCACCAGTATGACCTGCAAGATTTCTTCACGGCGGGGGAAGCGGGCAATCTGCCGGCTGTCAGCTTCTTGAAGGCGCAGGCTTATCAAGATGGTCATGCTGGATATTCCGATCCGCTGGACGAGCAGGCTTTTCTTGTGAATACGATCAACTTCCTGGAAGGGCTAAAAACCTGGAATAGCACTGCCGTGGTGATCATGTATGACGACTCTGATGGCTGGTACGACCACCAAATGGGCCCGATCATGAACACTTCGACGGGAACGGCGGATGCATTGACGGGAGCCGGGACGTGCGGCAATGCAGCTCTTTCGTTGCCGGGGCTGAGCGCCGCGATGAACCCGCACGCGTTGGGTCGCTGTGGCTATGGGATGAGACAGCCGCTGCTAGTTGTCTCGCCGTGGGCACAGCAGAATTTCGTCGACCACTCGCTGACCGATCAAACTTCGATTGTTCGCTTCATTGAAGACAACTGGCTTGCCGCACAGCGGCTGCCTGCAGGCTCATTTGACGGGCTCGCAAACTCGATCACACAAATGTTCGACTTCTCGAAGATCAGACCCGGAAAACATGGAAGACTGTTCCTGGATCCGAACACGGGAGAACCGAAATAACAGATTGAGCTGGCTTTATGCGACAACTACGAGACGGGCATGCGCTGAGGAATGGCATGCCCATTTATCCCACAGCCAGCTTAATCTGCTATCGACTGCCTACGTACACCGTAAAGTTATAGTTGTTACGGTCGCCAGCTTTCGCATGCCAGCTCCCCTCAGCGCAGAACTGGAACACGGTTCCATGATCGAAACGATAATCAATCTTGGCGGTAGAACCGCTTGGTACATCGTGAGCGTTAGCTAACGGGTTCGGAAATCCTCCGGATGGCAGACGTGCGCCTTGCGAGTAGAGATCAAAGGACGCTTCTGCCGGTCCGCCCCCTAATGTGATCTCGATGTGAAGAACCCCGCCGTTGGAAAACCTTGTTGCATCCAGGTTGGTAACGGAATAATCGTGTTTCCACATTCCGGGTGCAATCAGTTCCCCCCCTCCGGTGGAAGTTGCCCCGGGGACCAAGTGAACGGTGACATCGGTAGCAGCAGCGATGTCATCGTCGCTGACGACCTTCGTGACCGTGGCCCCCTCCTGAGATTTTTGCTTACGGTTTGCGCGCGCGGCATCGGCTAACGACTGCCCGTAACAAGTGCTGCCGATCAGAAGAACAATGCCCAAGCTTTTTAGAGGAACTCGCTGCATAAGACTCTCCCCGGACGATTTGCCAAGATGGTACTTCGGTTTGCATCAGCCCCGGTAGTTACCGACGTACGGTAGTTACCGACGTACTAGCCAATTCTTAAGTAGATAACTGTTGTGGCCTCCGAATCTTGGCTCACTCCGGCAGGCAGGAAGCGCATGCTCCCAGGGAAAGGAGGGTACCCTTGATCCGGTCGATGGAAAAGCCCTCTACCTGACCCACTGCTTTGTCCACCACGTAGAGGTAACGGCCAGCTACACCGGCATGAGCCGGCGGTGTCAGAAGACCCAGAACCAGCACGGCGAGAATCAGGCAGGTTACGACGAAAAGGTTGCGTTGGGAATCCAGACTGCGAACCCAACTATTGACACCAGCATCCGCCGTACGACGCATAACGGTCCTCCTGAATTGAGATTTGGGCGTCAAGTGTTTCCCGGAGACTCTGCTCACGTGAGGAGCTTTTCGCCTCACTGGTAAACGCGATGCTAGCCACAAATTGGGGTCACGGTGGCTTCAGTCAGATCATCTGTTGAAGGAGCATCAGTTCGTCAGCTCTCAGTCAGGGGACTTTGCGCCTTCGGTTTTCGTACCTTCGAGCGATTGCGCTCTTCCGCTCGCCGATTAGACTGCAGTTATGTAGGTAACAAACGGATACTGGCCCAGCGAAAAGGACGAAGGCATCGCTGGGCCGTTTTTGCTGGACAATAAATATGCCCCATTGCGGAGCGGTCGGCTTCGGTCAGAGCAGCGTGCGCGGTCAGTAGGTCCTGCGCCGACGAGTCCAGAATGATTTCCACAGGTGGGTCTCTGACTATGCCTTGTCCCTTTCCCCCATCCCAACCCTTATCCCCAGGGACATTGGTGACTCCACGTAGAAGGGCGCACAGTCCTCGCCAGCAAGTCTTAACCCTTCCGATTCTTGATTTCCTAGAAGTGACTCGACACGATGCTAGCCCCAGCGCTAACATTCGCGCGTAGTGACCTTACGTTAAGTTTCCGCTTGAGAATCCCCGGCATCCGGAGCCCCCTGGGTGTTTTGTATTCTCCAATGTCAAGAGTAGGCGTTAGTCAGCAATAACTCCCGCGCTCAACCGTTTGTAATTTCACTCTTGCTTAATCAAAACTTAGGAGGTTCTTCATGAGAACAAATAGGCTACTGCTAGCCTCTACCATGACTCTAACTCTCTTTCTCGTAACAACGGTATGTTTAGACGCGCTGGCCCAGGACCCTGGTCTGAACCAGCGCCATGGCATTCGACGTGTTTTGCTCGTGAGTATCGATGGCATGCATGCCGTCGATTATCTGAACTGTTCCCAAGGCGTCAGTGGAGTGAATGGAGGACAGCCCTACTGCCCGAACTTGGCGAAGCTGGGCCAAACGGCGGTGAACTATTTGGATACGAGTACGTCGCGGCCCTCTGATTCCTTTCCGGGCCTTACGACGATCGTAAGCGGTGCGACCCCACGGCTGCACGGTGCGTTTTACGATGTCGCCTATGACCGAGTACTGGCGCCTCCACAGAACACAACCGGTAACGGCCTCTTGGGTGGGCCTTGTACTCCCAACCAACCGAATGGCACTTCGACTGAGTATGAAGAAGGGATCGACAAGAACCAAACGTTTTTAAATGGTATCGATGGCATCAGCACGAAAAACGGAGATGGCGGCATCAATTCAATCGATCCCACGAGGCTGGAGCGCGACCCATTTAACAACTGTGCGCCGGTGTACCCGTGGAACTTCATTCGGGCGAACACCATTTTTGGTGTGGTCCACGCTGCTCGTGGCTATACCGCGTGGTCGGACAAGCACCCCGCCTACTCTTCCGTTGCCGGCCCCGGAGACGGCACGAATTTAGATGATTACTATTCTCCCGAAATAAATTCCACTGTCGTTGCCTTGTCTGGTATCAACACGGTTCTGGGACTGGCTTGTGATCCTATTCCTGACCCAACCGCAGACCTTAGTGCCTGGACCAACAGTTTTAAGAACATCCAGTGCTACGACACGCTGAAGGTAAACGCCATTCTTAACGAAATCGACGGCTACAACCACAACCGGTCGAAGAAGACCCAAGTGCCCACAATCTTCGGTATGAACTTCCAAGCTGTGAGCGTAGGGCAAAAACTGATCGAAGCCAACGTAGGTAGCGGCGGTTACTCGGACGCAGCCGGCACCCCCAGTTCTTTGCTGCTCGGCGAGATCCAGTTTGTTGATGCAGCGATCGGACAATGGACTGCGGAATTGCAAAAACAGGGTCTGACCGACTCGACCCTCGTAATTATCACAGCGAAACATGGCCAGAGCCCAATCGATTCCCAGAGGTATACCGGCATTACTGCAACCGGGCCAGTGATGACTTCTCCGAGCATGCTGATCGATTCTTGCTTGCCGGCATCGGAGTCGAACTCAGGTGGGCAAATCGGGCCTACGGAAGATGATGTCTCCCTCCTGTGGCTCAGCAGCACTTGCACAACGACGTCTCAGGTGCAGATCCTGGAAACGCAATCCCCGGCAACGAGCAACATCGCTGGTATTGGCCAGATTTTCTTTGGCCAATCGATTAACCAACTATTCAACCCACCGGGCATCCCTCCCAATGGAGATTCGCGAACTCCCGACATCCTGGTGACTCCGAACGTCGGGGTGACGTACTCAGGGAGTACCAAGAAGCAAGCGGAACATGGCGGTTTCGCACATGACGACACGAACGTGATGATACTCGTGTCGAACCCGAGCATCCCATCCAACACTCTCACTATTCCGGTGTTGACGGCGCAAATTGCCCCGACGATTCTGGAAGCTCTGGGACTTAACCCCAGCACCCTTCAGGCAGTCCAGCAACAAGGCACGCAGGTACTGCCGGGAATCTTTCCGATCAAGAAGAAGTAACCACGACGATATCAAGGATTACCAAATTACGGCGGGCATAACAGATGCTCGCCTTTTTAGCTCTATGATTCGGGGTAACCAGGCTTCAGGGAAAATCAAAAAGAAGAGGCGGGCGCAGCTCCTGCGTATCAATTTTGAAGAAATTAAATGCCCACACGGGAACTGGACAGTCCACCGGAAGGCGAATCCACACGCAATCACCAAAGGAGAAAATCCCGGCTCGGAACACGAGTAAAATACAGTATTATGACGAGCCATGTTGAGCAATTGTCTTCCATTGCGGAAATCTGCGAAGGTGTAAAGCGTTTGGGTTATGGTGCCAGCCAGAGCATTCGCTTATACGGCGAGGAATTTGAGGTTATCTCCGATCCATTTCCGGAAGCGGGCGGGATTGCGGTAAGCGCAAGAACGAAAAAGAGCGAAGAAATCCGTGTCGTGCAATTGCCTGCGACGGTTCTCCAGAGTGTAAAAGGGCGATCGATCGCCGCTTGAGGGCCGACAGTACGGGGCTCGGGTCTCTCTTTATCTCTTAGCTGTGCCCCTGGCTGCTGCCTGATCCTCCTGACCGGGTACGAAGCCTCACGACATCTTGACCGCGAGGATTCCCTTACGTAGTTTGTTGGGGTTATGTTCAGTGACCGAGCGCGCTGCCCATACTGCGTCGACGGGGACGATTTCAAGTTATTGACCCCGATTGGACATGAGTTTCTTTAGGTCGATACGAATAGGGAAACCTTCCGAGTGGCCCGGAAAAGCTGAGCCGGGGAATGGTCCGCGACCTCGTGGAGGCCGACCATTCTGGTGAGTAGCATCGATGCTTAGCTCGTATGGCGACTGCCCTACCAAAATCGTCGTTGAACAGAAAAGACCAAAAGACAACGCCCACACCCTGAATCCGTTCATCTTTCCTCCAAGACACAAGACCAGAAGCGAAAGCGATAGCCGAAGATACAAAGGTAGTGTAAGAGCCGGAGCAAATCGCCACAATCAAAAGCAATTGGCGTAACATCCGGGTTACACTCATCATCCGCTCTACCGGGTAGGCTTGGGGATCGAGCTTGCTTCCAAGCTTTGCTTGAGTGCTTTCAAGCCTATCTGGATGGCACGTCTATTCAAATAGAAGATTGGAGCAAGAAAGATATACCGCAACCTGAGAGTGAAATCTGCGCAGCAGGTCAGCAGAGAACCTTCTACCGCAGGTGACAAGCGAAATTGCCATTGCGCAGTTTTGAAAAACCGAGCATTACCGGCAGAACTCGTCAGTGCGACCGTACACCTATCTGGTTCGGCGCTAACAATGCGGTACGCCATCCGTGCCTTCTCAGGGCTCACAAACGGAGAATCGGAGCGTCCTAAAGTCTCAAACTCGAACCGAACGCCTGGAGAGCCGGAAATGGCCCTGCTGCTGCCGACGCCTCGGTCCCACTTTTCGACATTCGCAATATCCGACAAGAAACGTCCAACTTCCTCGGGAGCGCGGCGAATGATGATCTTCGATTCCAAACGCATGGGCTCTCCTCTAAATGTAGACGGCTCAGTTCGTCAAAAATTGTGCTTTCAGTCATCGACCTTCCCGGCAGCCCTAGCGATGATTGGCGCAAAATCCCGATTACGCTCAAAACCCTCATCCCTAAAAATTAGGGGATTCAAATCACATCGCACCCCTGCCTCGTCCACTCTACTGAATGCGCTCATGGGTAAAGCGGTCGCGTCCGGCCCAATAGGGACACTGCTGGCAAGACCTGCCCTCTGGATAATCCACACCTTCTTCGTGCGGGCAACCGATAATCCCGTCAGTCATCACAGTAGAGCGAGGTGCGTGCGGCTTGAGGAAGGCTAGAATTTGTTCGCCAATGTCGAGATCTTGGCGTACGTCTTCGTTGCCCGTGGAGAACCAGCGCTTGAGAAAATCTGGGTCGCTGTTTTCCCTTAAGAACACACTCACTACGACCTTGGTAGCCAGTTTGTCGTCGGGTCCGTAGAAGGCTACCGTGGCGACTGGGTAACCACGAAATCCAGGCCGGAATCTCCTGTCCACCCACGAACGGGCGGGCACTTTCTTGTTACCAAATGATTGCCTTCTCTTCACACGCGCAATATACGCCGTTCACGCCGAACGCGTCCAAAAGCCAGGTGAAGTTGAATTGAACTCGATATGGATCAACGTCACGAATAAGCCGTAGGATGTGGTCAATTGTCGAAAAAAATCGCGATTACACTCCATCATCGGGTCAATGAGCGAAATCGCCTGATTTCGTCAGTTGACTTCCTCACGGCTACCATTCGCCACCAGCTAGCAAAAGTGGTGGTTCCAAGTGGCACGAATCTTTGACTAGGATTTAGCCAGACTTGCGATAAG
>DATFQQ010000245.1:0-15135 GCA_035264195.1 Candidatus Sulfotelmatobacter sp.
ATTACGTTCTTCGCCCGTTTTTCAGGAGCCTGCTAGGCTCACTGCAACCTTTGTACCAGTCCCCGCCACCGTTAGACTAGGCCATGCCCAAGAATTCTTGGTTCCTGTTACGCCGGATACTGTCAAACATGACAGTTCATCGCTTCGCAAGTTCCCGAGAATTGTTTCCCTCCACGGGGTGGTTGGGCCGGGACGAAACTACCTCAATACAACTCAAAAATGCCTACGGGCCCGGCTTGCGATCGTGAGGGAGTGTCCCTGTCATCTTTGATAGTTTCGTGCCCAACGCCTTGACATCGGCTTTAGCATTCTCGAAGAGGCAAAGCCAGGGTATGGACGTAGACACTTCCTCGCCCTCCCCCTCGCTGTGGCGGCGTCTAATGAGCCGTTTGGGCCGATCCTGAGACTGTTACTCCTGACAGTTCCATCCCGCCATTTACGGAGAGAGGCTGAAAAATAAGGATAAGTGCAACCACAAAGGCCGCCCTGTTGACGATACAAGGAATCCCAGAGGCGGCCTTCCTACTCTGGCACCGGTTCATTAGACCGTCAGGTTATCTCGGACCCCGATGCATCGACCGCCATAGAGTCCCGGCTAATTCTCAGCCTTGTAGTGGGCAGCGGGCGCACCCAGAGCGCTTTTTACGCTGCGCCAATTCTGGGCGGGGCGTTAAGGTAGGTTTGGACGAGGTCCGGTGAGATTTCCTCCCCCGGCAATATCCGAAGAACTCGGAGTGAGGCGTTAATTCCTACCATGTCGGCGCTGAGTAGCGATCCTCCGAGACATTCAGCCGCAATGGAGTAAGCGAGCCTGCCGAGGCGATTCGGCCCCTGCCAATTCTTCGGTTTTCATTTGTAGTCGCGCGGTGTTCTCCAGGGCCAGCAAGGCTGCCAGGAGATTGCTTTTGCTGGCGGATATCTGATCGGAGCTCCCAGGGTCAAAGATCGCGTAATCGAGAATAAAAACAGGAGAGTATGTTTCTTCGGTTTGCCTCTGAAAGCTGTTGCCAAAGAAAATTTCCGCCTGGAAACTGTTTGCCAGGACTGCGGCGGCCAGCGTCGGATACAGGGTAGCTTTGGCAATTCCTACATCGCCAGCTCGGGCCTTGGCGTTCTCCCATGCAACACGCGTGTCCGGATTGTTCGACTCGGCGATGTTTACAAGCTCCGACAGGGTATATGTCTTCGCGGTGTCGAGTGCAGGCGGGATAGGAAGCGACTGCGGGAGCGTTAAGTGTTGTTTTCCTGTTGAAGCATCCCAAGGATGGTTGGGAGCGGAAGGCGCTCTCTGGCCCAAGACGTTTCCTTCCGCGGTCAGCACGCAGAGCATGATGAACGTTCGTTTAGGAAACCAACGCATCTCTCAATCCGGGCTTGAGATCCGCCCGGCTCAACTCTAGGTTGGGTCTCCGAAAACCTCGGGTTGGCCCTGTGTGGGTTCAAGATAAGGGCGCCTCCCTAGTTCCTACTTCAGAGCACGGACTACCTCAGTTACGCGCTTTAGCGAAGAATCGCCTATTCACTGCCGGATGTCATCTGACAGGAATAACAGATCGAGTGGAAAGGAGGCTTACGGTCGGCGCTGGGTCAATCCAGTTTCGTAGATCCGCATCCTATTTCAGTCTCCCCGCAAAATGTTCACCCACTCGAATAGCATTCGCCATCGCAGTGAGTGAGGGGTTTACCGCGTCTACCTAGAATTGTGCGGTCATACTCATTGGCAGGAATCCAAACTTCACTATTCTCCCAACCCCACCTCTGACCGTCGGCTCAGCCAGCAAGCAATGCGTCACTCACCGGTCACATCACGAGTCTTACCTCGGAAGATCCAGTAGACCTGAATGGTGTAAACCGTGATCAACGGCAAGATCACCACCGCACCCAAGAAGAAAAATCTGAGCGAGGCATCGGGCGCCGCGGCATTGCCAACTGTGATGCTGTAAGGAATAATGTAGGGCCAAAACATCGCGCCCAGCGCAAGGAAGGCCGAAATGAAGAAAAGCACGGTCGTCGCAAATGGAAACCAGTCCTGTTTGCTGCGAGAGCCGGCAACGACGCCGATCAAAGCTATTATGCCTATCCCAGCGGATATAAGACCCCAGGGTCTTGTATGCAAATTGCCGCGGGCCAGCGGGTTGAGATCCGCCGTGGCCCAAAAAACCGTGAACATGACAACCAGCACTGCCGCCACCAGCCAGGGAATGCGGCGGCGCGCCCAGTCGTGCAGAGCGCCCTTGCTCTTGAGGACCAACCAACAGGCGCCGAGCAGGGCGTAACCGAACACAAGCCCGGTTCCGGTCATCATCGGGAAAGGCGCGAGCCACCTAAATGTGCCGCCTGAGTATTGGCCGTTGGAAACCGGGATTCCGATAATCATCCCACCCACCGCCGCACCCTGGACGAAGGCCATCACGGCAGAACCAAGGAAAAAGCCCCAGTCCCATAACGGACGCATCCGCTGGGTACGAAAGCGAAATTCGAACGCGATGCCACGGAAGATCACGCCAGACAACAGCAGTAGAAGCGGAATATAAAAGGCGCCCATAAATACGACGTAGGCCACTGGAAATGCCGCAAACAAGCTCGCGCCGATGACGACCAGCCACGTCTCGTTGCCATTCCAGACAGGGGCGATGGCATTCATCATTGCCACGCGTGTCGCCTCGTCGCGCACAGTGCCGAACAGTATGCCTACACCCAGGTCGAAGCCATCCAGTACCACGTAGATCAGGATCGAAGCACATACTACGGCTGCCCAAAACATCGCCAGATTGGATGGTTCCATTTCCCGTCACCCTTGCCTGTGAGGCAGATTGCCGGTTGCGGTTTGAGCATCACCAGCGAAGGCCATAGGCCGGTTTGCGGTGGCGCCTGGGATGGGCCGCGCCTCGCCTGAAGGCCCCTTCTCAAGCAGGCGATAGATGTAATAGAGCCCAAACGAGCCAAAGACGCCGTACACCGCGATGTAAGCAAGCAAGGAGAAGACCACACTACCGGTGGTCAAGGAAGGCGTCACCGCGTCTTTTGTACGAAGTATCCCATAGACGATCCATGGCTGACGGCCGACTTCAGCGGTGAACCAACCGCAAAGCACTGCGATGAAGCCTGTCGGGAACGCCAAAAAGGCACACCAGAGAAACCAACGCGACTTCTCCAAAGTGCCCCGCAAGCTCAGGATGACTCCCCACCATGACGTGGAGAGCATGATGAGTCCCATCCCAACCATGATGCGGAAGGCAAAAAACGGAACGATTACCGGCGGTCGGTCTTCTGGCGCAAAGGCTTCCAAGCCCAGCTCGCGCGAACCCCACGTCCCCGATTCGATGTAGCTGCCGAGCTTGGGCACTTCGATGGCGAAGCGGTTGCGCTCATGCGCGGGATCAGGTATGGCGAACAATGCTTCCGACGCCGGTTGCTGCGTCTTCCAGCGTGCTTCAATCGCAGCGAACTTGGCCGGCTGGTACTTGTGGATATATCCGCCAGTCAAGTTGCCAAGGAGCATTTGCATCGGAACAAGTACGGCGACCAGCCCCAGACCCCAATGGAGCATCACTCGTCGTTCCGCTGGATGGACACCCCGCAACGTGTACCAGGCGCCAGTTGCGACCACACACATGCCGCTGGTCAGGAAGGCCCCGAGCACCATATGCGGCCAGCGCACACGCACGATTGGTCCGGTAGTAATCGCCCACCAGTCTGCGGGGACGATCTTACCGTTGACGATGGTGTGCCCCAGGGGAACTTGCATCCAGCTGTTGTTACAAAGAATCCAGAAGGACGAAAACATTGTCCCTAGGGAAACCATGCAGCAGGCAAAGAAGTAAAATGTGGGCGACACGCGCTCTCGTCCAAGCAACACGACTCCGAAGAAGGTGGATTCGAGCATGAAAGCTGTAAAACTCTCATAGCCGAGCAGCGGCCCTTGGATGGCTCCTGTCCGTTCGGATAGCACGCCCCAGTTCGTGCCGAATTGGAATGCCATCACTACACCGGTGACGACACCCATTCCGAACGATACGGCGAACACCTTCAACCAAAAATCGAACACCCGCCGGTACACCGGGTTTCCCGTAGCCAGCCGCATGCCCTCGATAATCGCCAGCCACGCAGCCAGACCGAGCGTGAAGGAAGGAAAGATAATGTGGAAGCTGATGACGAAAGCGAATTGCACGCGTGATAAAAAAACCGGGTCGAGACTCATAAGCTGTCATCCGGGGCATAGTCCGGAGATGCGAACAGGATCAAGTTCGGACAGTGGCGGACTCTACTTACTGAAGTATTTCTGCAAGACGGGAGTATAGTGCGCTTCGTCAACTGGCCTAGTACGGTTCGGCCAGAGCCCCGCAAACGCGCACACGGCACGATTAGTTCCATCTCGTCGAAAAAGTCTTCCTGCTTCGATTCTCGTACGTACTTCTCGAAACTCGTCTGCGCCGCCAAAGTCTGTTGTCGCACTCGTGTTTTCCCTTCGACTTACACAGTACCCGCGCAGCCTGTGAATAGGAGAGTATTTTAATGTCCCCTAGCTTGATTCTGCGTGCAAGCGGCCTTCTCAGATTTGCGTTGCGGGCATCCGATCAAAGCTTCCGCCTAAAGCAAGATGTAGGTTGATACGGTTGGCGAGCTCCGCGTTGCGCAGCTGAATGAGTTCGATTTGACTCTCGATTGCACCCTCCTGCAGTATCAATAACCCCAAAAGATCGATGGTGCCCGCTTCGTACCGTATCTTTGCGATCCGGACCGCTTCCGTGTGAGCATTGACAGCACCCTCCGTGAGCGGCAAGCGCTTGGCCAACAATTCCTCGTTGGTCAACGCAACTTCGACTTCGGTGAATGCGGTCAATGCGACTTTGCCAAAATACGCTATCGACTGCTCCTCTTGTGCCGTCGCAATTTTGACCTCGGCGCGCAACGCACCGCCCTCATAGATGGGCACGAACACCCCAGCGGCGCTGCGAATGAGCCAAGGGTTGAGATGAATGACATCGAGCAGCCGGTCGGAGAGGCGCCCTCCTTCGAATGTGAGTGCAAAGCTCGGGAGTAGAGCCAACTTGGCCGACTCCTGCACACGAAAAGCAGAAAGCACTTCCTGCTCTGCACTCAGGATGTCCGGTCGCCGCTCCAGCAATGACGAAGGTATTCCGGAGGCTATCGAGGGCGGGAGTGGCGCGAACGTTTCTGCCACAGCTAGTTCTGCTGAGGGATAACGCCCGATGAGCACTTCGAGAGCGCGTTTCGCTTCGGTGTAATGTCCCTGTGCGATCGTAAGTTGGTTTTCCGCCTGATCGACCTCAAAGGTCGCTTCTTCCACATCGAGGTCGGCGACCTTGCCAGCGGCCCGCCTCACTTTCACCAATTCGAAGAGTTTTTTGTAGATATCAACGCTTTGCTGTGCAAGATCGAGTAGTTGGCGGGTTTCGATTGCCAGATACCAGCTCTTGGCCGTTGTTGCGGCCAGCGACTGGCGGGCAAATGCGTAATCGAACGCGACAGCCTGATAGTTTGCTTGTGCGGCAGCACGCTGGGCACGCAGACGGCCCCAGACATCAAGTTCCCAAGAAACCGTGCCATATTCCATGTTGCTTCTGAAGTTTTGTCCTTGCTGCGACAAAGAGTTTTTGGATTGTAGGTCTGCTCCGCTTGCGACCGCACTGATCTGCGGTTTTAATTGCGCACCGATGACGATGACGTTTTGCCGCGCCTCTTCGACCCGTGCTGCAGACTGCCGCAGGTCGAGGTTGTTCGCGATGGCCTCAGCGATGATCCGCTCAAGACCGGAATCGTGAAACGACTTCACCCAGTCATTGGTCACCGCACCACGAGCGGAGTTGCTGGTCCAATTCGGAGGTAGAGGCGTCGCTTTAGGCAATGCCTGTCCAACCACTTTTGCGTGTGCTGGCGGTTTGTGCAGGGCACAGCTACTGGAAAGGATCGCCGCAGCTCCCAGAATTAGAACGAGCTCTAACTCGCGTGAGGATAGGTGCTGAAATCGGCTTCGAAATGAGACCTTCACGAAGTGTTTCATCAGAATGGCATTGGATACAGCCAGTTTAACCATGAGTGCATCCGGATATCGATTCGGCGGAGGTCCTCCCATGCTCCGGAGTGCGTGTAGATGGTGGCAGCGGCTTGTGCCCCAATGGGCAAACCCACTCGCGCTGGTTCGTCAAGGTAGAGCTTTACTGCAAATTCGCCTTGGGGTAGCTTGGGATCGGCCGGATAGAATGTGGGAAGCACGTCGCTCGGCAAATACTGACCTTCGCGATTTGCCCACCAGATGCTGGCGACCTTGGCAGAGAAGATTTGCCCGGGATAGAGATCGAGAGCGATCTCGGCTGGCTGCCCGATCTTTACATACTTCAAGGTCTCCTGGCTAAACGGAGCGAGGAGGTAACGATCGGAATCTACGATGAATGAGGCGATGCCTCCAACGCGAAGAATTCCGGCCACCATGCCCGGTTGGACCTGTAAATTGACGATGTGGCCGTCTTCGGGCGCGACCATAGTCGTGTTGTCCAAGTAATAGCGCGCCAGCTGAAGTTGAGCTTGCGTGCTCTCCTGGGTCGCCAGCGCCTGCTGGAGTCCTGCCTTGGTCTGTTCCAACTCTGCGAAGGTCTTAGCTACGGTCGTATTGACCCCATTGAGATTGGATTCGTAGCGAAGGCGGGCTCGGTCGGCCCCGGCCTCGGCTTCTTTCATAGCGGCCTGCGTAGCACTCATCTGAGCTGCCCACTTTTGTGCATCCTCTTCAGGGCCAGCCCCTTTCAGGGCCAAACCTTGCGAGAGCCGACTCTGGTACTTTGCATATTCCAGTTCGCTCCTTGAGCGATCGATTTTTTCCGTGGCAGCCTCTACGTCCGCTTTGAACATACGCACATCTTGTTTCGCGGCGGCAAGCTCTGCCTGCAGTTGAGTGATCTTGTATCTCGATATAGACACGTTTGCGGCAGCGGCGTGGAGTTGAGCTTGCAACTGATTCACCTGGTACTCGTAAGGGCGGCGATCGAATTGGAAGAGGGGTTGCCCTTTTTTCACCGGCACATCCGGTTGAACGAACACGGCTGTGAGCAAGGTCGGCTCCGGCAGCCGGGGAATCAGTTGAATGGTATGCTGTACCACCTTCACGTTGCCCGAGTAGGGCGTAACGAAGCGCAGGCCGATGAAGAAGATGAGGAGGATGTGAAGGGTCGGGAGACCAATTACAAACGCCCAGGTAGGGCTAAACTTGAGCCACTTAAATTTGAAGAATACGAGCCAGACGAAGAGCCCGACGGCAACGATGGTGAGTACTGCCAGACCCATTTTGGTTTCACTTCCGCGCGGAAAGCGCGAGCCACGTTAGGCAGCATCCTTGTGCGAATCATCCTCAGGCGGTTCTTTTGCTGCGGAAGGAGATTTGCTAGTGAGCTTGGCGAGCATACGATTGACTTCCAGCTGTTCTTCTTTCGGGAAATAGCGGATGTCAATAACGTCGGTAGGCTTGAATGCCCAAATGAATGCCTGAATCCAGGGTACGACGGCGAGAAATCCCAGCCATCCCATCAGGTTCACAGCGTCAGCTTCGGGATGTCGCCGAGCAATCGCAATGCGGCCAGGCAAACCGAGCACCACTACCACGACCACAAGAACGGCAACCCCCACCAGGGTAATGACGGCGAAGGTCAAGTAATCCCAGAAATTCAGTTCAAATCCCATCGAAGAGATCCACGTCTAGCAGTCTGCCGTGATGATATTAGCGACGACTATAGGGATCTACTGTGATTCTTGCCAGTGTGTTTACCGTTCTGAAAAAGCCGGCCCTCGGAGTCTGGTCTTGGATCGGACCAGTATGCCAATGAGTGAAATTGGAAAATCCTATTTTGGTTGAGACTTTTCTTGTTCCGTCTCAAAATTTAGCTTTTGTTCCATCTTTACCTTTACCTTTCTTTGGCCTTGGTCAGTGTCGGGAAAAGGAGAGCAATCTACTGCATGCCCCATAGCGTGCAGGGAATGAAAGCCACTGGGTTTCCCTTACTGCTGGCACACAGGTGTTCAACGATTAGTATTGATCGTTACCTATGTACATCATTGCGGTGTCGGAGTTGGCGTACGAACGATTTGATAAACAAGATAAGCAACCGCCGTTGTAATAAATACAACGATGACACCAAACCCGACCAGCAACGACACCAGCGAAGCCTTCTTCAATTGCAGACCCTTCATTGCAGCACCGCCCTCCAGACCAGCTAATGGCAATGCGGGGGAAGAACGCGTTGTAACCTCGGGTTTTTCAACACACACCCTGTTAACAACAGTTACGCTTAACCAGCGTTACGCATCCGCATACAAATACTTTAGAGTGTGCATTGAAACGCGTGGCACTAGCAGAAATGACAGCATTAGTTCAAGGAAACCCAAGCGCAATCCAAACGACCTGGGTATGCCCGAACACGTCTGGAAACGTTTTAACTTGGCATCTTCCAGCGAGCGGGGGGGTGTAATCGGGTCTAACTGTCCCATTAAGCGCTTTCGGACGATTCTCAGACTGCATCACTCCGCTTACTCTTTCTGCCCCTGTAAAGAGGAAGGCACCTAGTGTAAACCGCTTCCCGTAGGAGGCCCGAGGAATGATTGCTAGGAAAACCGGGCGCGAACGCGGCGACGGTCCCGCCAACGAGGAAGATCTGCTTCATATGCTGCGGGCTGACCACTCCCCAGAAAACAGAGCTGGAGCGATAAATCCTGACGCAAAACCGAGGGGCAAAGGCTGCCGGGCCGCTCGGCACCGCAACTCAGTTGGCGTCGGTCACCGCATTCTGAAACTGGAGCATCACCTGGTCGAGGTTAAAGGTCGCCGGCTTCTGGCGTGGCGGGAATTCCTTGAAGCTGCTCAACCACTGCGCGACATCCGCCTGTGCCGGAAGCAGCAGAAAAACGCGATTAATACGCCACCGAGCATAACCAATGGATTCGTTTTCCGCCTTCTCGAACGGATCGGAATAAAGGTCGAGCAGTTTGGGAAGGCGCAGAGAAACAAACGGTTCCTGCCACACATCCAAACCATGGGCCCGCTGCTCCAGAAACATTATCTTCCAGCGATCGTAGCGTAATGCCGCAAGCCCGCCATCATCGGTCCAGTAGAGAAACTCATGACGGGGCGGGTCCTTTGTTTCGCCTCTGAAGTACGGGATCAGGTTGTAGCCATCGAGGTGAACTTTGTAGGTCGCGCCGCCAGCCTCGTAGCCCGTCAACAGCTTCTCTTTAACGTCCGGGATGCCTGCTGCTGCGACAAGCGTAGGAAGCCAATCCTCGTGAGCACAGATGTCGTTCACAACCGTGCCTGGCTTGATGACACCCGGCCAGCGAATCACGAACGGTACACGGTATCCACCTTCCCAACTCGTATTCTTTTCGCCACGAAACGGAGTTGTTCCACCATCTGGCCAAGTCATCACTTCTGCGCCGTTGTCGGTCGTAAAAATAACGATCGTGTTATCCGCGATATGAAGGTCATCGATCTTCTTGAGCATTGCGCCAATGTTGTCATCAAGTTCGGTCATGCCAGCGCCATAGAGGCCGAATTGGCTTTCCATGTCTGCGTATTTGGGTCGCAGGTGCGTCCAAACATGCATGCGCGTGCTGTTGTGCCAGATGAAGAATGGCTTCCCTGCTTTCACGGAACGCTCCATTTCCTCAAGCGTTGTCGCTAGGAATTCTTCGTCGATGGTTTCCATTCTCTTTCTTGTGAGTGGCCCGGTGTCCTCACACGTCTGCTTGCCCCACGGTCCAAAGCGAGGATCTGGAGGCGCGGGATTCTCTGTCGCCATGGCTTTGCATTTCAAGACGCCACGCGGGCCGAACTTCGCTGCGAATTCGGGGTTTTTCGGATAGTCAGTATTCTCCGGCTCTTCCTCAGCATTCAGGTGATAGAGATTCCCGAAAAACTCATCGAACCCATGCACGGTCGGAATGAACTCGTTGCGGTCGCCAAGGTGATTTTTACCGTTCTGAAACGTCATGTACCCAAGCGGTTTCAGCAGTTCGGCCAGTGTAGGATCGGCCTTCTGCAATCCAATCGGTGAGCCGGGCAGACCAACTTTGGTTAATCCTGTGCGAATGGGGCTCTGGCCAGTAATAAATGCGGCGCGACCTGCCGTGCAACTCTGCTGCGCGTAGGAGTCCGTTAGAAGCGCGCCTTCGTGAGCAATACGGTCGATGTTCGGAGTTTTGTAATGCATCATTCCCTGGTTGTAGGCGCTAATGTTCCAATAGCCGATGTCATCACCGAAAATCACAAGAATGTTGGGAAGCTTTGTACCAGCCGCTTGCGCCTCTGCAGTCACGGCTGCCCCAGTCACAGATACGGCAATCGCAACCAGAGCGAATCGCTGAACAGTTTTCCAATTCATGTGCCTCTCCACCCAAACCAAGATGTTAGGGGGCGCATGCGCGTTGCCTAGTGCAGGATTCCGACTTCATTCTTGTCAACGGTCCAATGCGACCTGCCAGGTACCGCACTCTCGAAGCTGGCCAGCACTACGAACTCGGCAGAGCATTATCGATTGGCGAATATTTCCTAAGGCGGGCGAACACAGAGTCGCCTGGAAAGCGACGGCTTTCACCGTTCTACGATCAGGATTCCGAACAATCACTAACTGTTGAAATATCTCGCGGATCGAGGTCGAGTGCGGCATAGCGCACTTAAAAGACCCCTTCGAATAAAAGCAATTGAGTCAGTTGACGCGGCAATCATGGGTTCTCCGGTCAAAAGTGCTCGAATCAGTCAACGCCGGCTTGGCAGCACATCCGTCGCCGCGGTCCAGTGTGATGGCTTTCACTACGTCCTCCTTAGGCAGCGGCCTCCGGCGTCGGCCGGTGTCTGCTCCTGCCGAGAATTTTCTTGACCGTGGCCACAACGCGATCCGGTTCAAATCCGAAATGGCGTTGCAGCTCCTTCAGCGGTGCCGAGGCCCCAAACGTGTGCATGCCGATGACATGGCCCTCATCGCCGACATACCGCTCCCACCCGAGCGTCGATCCTTGTTCGATCGCGACACGCGCCTCCACATCGGGCGGCAACACGGTGTCCCGGTATTCCTTCGTCTGGTCTTCAAAGATGTCCCACGACGGCATTGAGACCACACGCGAATGAATGCCTTCGCCGGCAAGTGCTTCGTGCGCTTGGAGGGCGAGACTGACCTCGCTGCCGGAGGCAATCAGGATCACTTCAGGCTTTCCACCAGGCGCGTCTGCGAGAACATAGGCGCCTTTGGCGACGCCGGACGCAGAGGCATATTTCCTTCGATCCAGGGTCGGCAACGCCTGACGTGACAAAGCCATTACACCGGGCTTGTGGCGAAGTTGCAGGATGTAGCGATACGCTTCGACAACTTCGTTGGCGTCGCAGGGCCGCAGCGTGACCAGGCCAGGAATGGCACGCAACGACATAAGCTGTTCCACCGGCTGGTGCGTCGGGCCGTCTTCACCGTCTCCCATTGCGTCGTGTGTGAAGACGAAGAAGACGGGTAACTCCATCAATGCTGCAAGGCGGAAGACCGGCCGCAGGTAATCACTGAAGATGAAGAACGTCGCGCCAAACGACCTCAGCTTCGAAAGCGACAGTCCGTTCACGATCGCGCCCATGGAGTGCTCACGGATGCCGAAGTGCAGGTTCTTCCCGCCTGGTGTACCGGCCTGAAAATCGCCGGCGCCCTCATAGGTCAAGGCCGTCTTGTTGGACGGACCAAGGTCGGCCGAACCACCGAGTAGCCAGGGGATGTTCTGTGCAAGGACGTTGAGCACTTTGCCTGACGCCTCGCGGCCCGCCATGCCCTTTGCGTCGGCGGGAAAGACGGGAAGATTGCTGTCCCAGCCGCCCGGCAACTCGCGTCTCTGCATCTGCTCGATCTCAGTTGCGAGCTTAGGGTGTTTTTCTCGATAATTCGCGAAAAGTTCCCCCCACTTCTCCCGGGCGTCCTTGCCACGCTTCCCGATCCCCGCGGCGAAGTGATCGTACACGCCGTCAGGGACTAGGAACTTCGCGTCCTCAGGCCAGTCATACGCGCGTTTGCAGAGCTTGACTTCATCATCCCCAAGCGGTTCGCCGTGAGCCGCAGAGGTGTCTTGCTTGTGGGGCGAGCCGTAACCTATGTGGCTGTCGAGCACGATGAAAGTGGGCCGCCCCTTGGTCTCGCGGAAAACAGTGAGCGCGTGCTCGATGCGTTCGATGTCGTTAGCATCGCCGACACGCAGGACGTTCCAACCATAAGCCAAAAACCGGGCAGCGACGTCTTCCGTGAAGGCGATCTTGGTATTGCCCTCGATGGTGATGTGGTTGTTGTCCCAGATCCAGCAAAGGTTGTCGAGCCCAAGGTGAGCGGCAAGCGAGGCGGCCTCTGAAGACACACCTTCCATCATGCAACCGTCCCCACACACTGCGTATATCTTGTAGTCGAAGATCGCGAAGCCCGGCCGGTTATACCGATCTGCAAGCCACTTCTGAGCGATGCCCAAGCCGACGCTCGTAGCGACACCTTGTCCGAGTGGACCTGTAGTGGTCTCTACGCCCGACACCCAATGGTATTCCGGGTGTCCTGGGGCCTTGCTGTCGAACTGCCGGAACCGCCGGATGTCGTCGAGCGATACGGAGGGATGACCCAGGATTTCGTAGTCGGCGTTAACGGCCTGCGTTTTGGTCAGATGCAATATCGACCAGAGCAGCATCGAAGCATGACCATTGGAGAGCACGAACCGATCGCGATTCGGCCATATCGGATCCTGCGGATCGAAATTCATCACCCGGTTCCAGATCGTATAAACCAGTGGAGCCAGCGCCATCGGAGTGCCGGGGTGGCCAGACTTCGCTTGCTGGACAGCGTCCATCGATAGGGTACGGATGGTGTTGACGGCGAGTTCGGTGAGTTCTTGGTCGGGCATAAAACCGTCCTTGGCAGGTGGTTGAGATTCAGATTCGATTGATGCCACCTTGTTCAGTCGGCGCAGGTGGCGCGGTGCCTTGCTGAACTGGGCGGCGAGGAAAGTTTGCACGAGATCCCAGGCCACTTCGGGACCCACAGTCCTTCCGCCCATACATAAAACGTTCATGTGATCATCCTCGACGCCTTGTTTAGCCGAGAAGTGATCGTGAATGAGACAGGCGTGAACGCCTTTCACTTTGTTGGCACATACCGCCGCCCCGACGCCGCTGCCGCAGATTGCTATGCCGCGATCTACCTGGCCCGCGACCACCGCCTGGCCAAGCGGTACAACGTAGTCGGGGTAATCATCGCTCGGGTTCAAACTGTGTGCACCGAAATCGATTACCTCATGCCCCACCGCACGGATCTTGGCCAGCAGATCTTCCTTCAGTCCAAATCCACCGTGGTCAGTGGCGATGCCCAGTTTCATGCGACAACCTTTTCAACGTTCCCTCCCGCCGCTGCCCGGTCTGCCAGCACCAATGCTTGCTCTCGGCGAATCCGGCCGCCAGGAATGGAGGTGTCTCCGTTTTCAAGCTGGACGAGAGATTTAACTTTCTCATTACCGGTGACAACCCAAAGAATCCGCCGGGCCCGATTGATGACGGGATACGTGAGCGTCATCCGTTTCCGGCCCTGGTAGCCACCGGTGATCGCGACATCACGGTCAATAACGTTGAGCACGGGATCGTTGGGCACAAGCGACGCCGTGTGACCATCAGGGCCAAGGCCTAGATGCACAAGATCGAGTATCGGCGGCGTGCCCGCAATCTGTTGCAGGGTGCGAGCATAGCTCTCGGCTGCTATTTCAATGTTCGGCTCTTCTACCGGCATGGGATAGATCTGATCCGCGGGCAATCGTGCATGCTCGAGCAGGCTCTCGCGGAGGTGCGTCAGGTTGCGATCGGAATCGCCCGCTGGCGCGATACGTTCGTCCACCTGAAACACATGCACGGATTCCCAGGGCACATCCTCGTTTGCCAGCGCGCGCAACATCTGCCACGGCGTGTGGCCTCCGCTGACCGCCATCACAAAACGCCTGCGCGCGGCCACAGCGGCGCGCGCCACGGCGACAATCACCTTGGCGGCTTCCTTAGCGACGGATTCGGCATCGGCGAGGATTTGAGTCTTTATTGCCTTTTGAGTCATGGGCCCTTCTCCTTAAATCAACACAGCCCCGGTAATGCAATTGTCTTCAACGCACCGCTGCCAACACGGCTCACCCCGCCTTTCGTCTCCGGGGAGCCTCCTTCATCGTCACAACTTCTGGCGCACTCACAACCGGGTTGTTCCAGCCACCCGAGGGCGCGATCTGGGCGGCTTCCTTCGGTCCCCAGGTTCCCGGTTCGTACTCAAACACGGGAGTTTTAGCCTTCAACGCCGGGTCAACGATGCGCCACGCTTCTTCCACGTAGTCTTCCCGCGCAAACAACGTGGCATCACCGCTCATGGCATCAGTCAGCACGCGTTCGTAAGCGTCCATATCCTGGGGACCCGGATGGCGACTCCCCAAGATCTCGGTCGATTCCGCAAGCGATTCGCTGCCCGACGCCATAACGTTCATGCCAAGAGCGATGATGATTTCCGGACTGAGGCGAAAGCGGAAGTAGTCTGTCTTCAGATTGACATCGCTATACGTCGTTGGGGGCTGGAGCAGGCGGACAGTGATCTCCGTGCAGGTGACCGGAAGGTTCTTGCCGGCACGGATGTAAAACGGCACACCGCGCCAGCGCCACGAATCAATTTCCAGTTTCAACGCGGCGAAGGTTTCGACCTTGGAGTCGGCCGCCACCCCCGGCTCCTTGCGGTATCCGCGAAACTGGCCGCGCACCAAGTTCTTGGACTCGAGGGGAGGCATGGCCTTGAGCACCTTGACCTTCTCGTCGCGCACCGATTCGCTGTCAGTGCGAACCGGCGGCTCCATGGTCAGGTTGCACAAGACCTGGAACAAGTGGTTCTGGATTACGTCACGACTCGTGCCGGTCTGGTCGTAAAAAGCTCCCCGGCCCTGAATGCCGAAGTCCTCTGCCATCGTGATCTGCATACTCTCGACGTAGTTGCGATTCCACAGCGGCTCCAGAAACGAGTTGGTGAAGCGGAAGAACAGAATGTTATGCACCTGCCGCTTTGCCAGGTAGTGATCGATCCGGAAGATCGCCCGCTCTTCAAATGCGCTGAG
>DATFQQ010000246.1:0-3868 GCA_035264195.1 Candidatus Sulfotelmatobacter sp.
CGATCGCCACGGACTGGTGGAGCGGCGCGGTCGCGTGCGGCGTCGTGCGCAAGGCACGCCCTTATCTCTGGGACAGCGGCCCAATGAGCTCTGGTGTACGGATTACAAAGGCGAGTTCTTGCTGGGCAATCGCCAATACTGTTATCCGCTCACGGTCACCGATCACGCCAGCCGTTTTTTGCTCACTTGTGAAGCGCTTTCTTCTACCCGGGAAGACTACGCTTTCACCGTGTTTGAGCGGCTTTTCCAGGAGCGTGGCCTGCCCGCCGGCATCCGGAGCGACAATGGCGTTCCCTTCGCGTCGGCACACGCCTTGTTCCACTTGAGCAAACTTGCCGTGTGGTGGCTTCGCCTCGGCATTGCCATCGAGCGCATCAAGCCGGGCCATCCTCAGCAGAACGCTTACGCTTCACACTGCACCTCTTTCGAACACTGTGACACGATTGAGGCCAAGGCTTGGCGACGGCACAGTCTAACGCCTTGGGCTTTCCTTGGCATATCAAGACCAACCGGCTCGTACAAGTGCTCAGGCTTGTCGGTGTAAGCATGTGCCTTCAGTAATCCATGAGCAGACCAGATCTTCACGGTTTGCGGAATGACGCTCAGAACGCTCGCCATTTCCTTGAGCGTCAGCAGTCCGCCCGCGCGTAGCCGATGAAACCGCGAGCGAAGCGCGTATTGCTTTTGAATGCGAGCGATGTAGCGCGAAGTGAAGAGCTGCCCTTTGCCAGAGCGGAAGCCGCTTCTGTTCAGCTCCGCAGCGATCTCGCTGAAAGTCTGCGTGTCCAGCAACTGGTCGATCTTTCCGACTACTTCTGCATCGGTCATCCACCCCTCCCACGAGCGCAATGGATTGGGCAAAGTAACTGTTCTTGTAGCACCGCCACGAAAGCGCACATGTACTGTGATCTGTTCGCTGCGGAGCATCGTGACGTCCTCCACGAGTAAGCGGATCATCCGCTTTCGATCGCGATCTTCGGTTGCGGGATCCCGCCAGAGTCGCGGAAAATCCTGAGCCAATGCCATAATCGCAGCCCGCTGTTCCTGGTTAAAGATCTGGCGGTCCTGTTCGCGGCGCTGCTCGTATTGTTCTTGAGCCTCGGCCAGTGCACGTAGTTTTTGATTCCAGTCCGCTTCGAGTGTATCGGCGACCAATCGATTCTCGGGATCGACTCGCATGTATCGTCGTTGCGCCAGTTCGGCTTCATAGCGGGCACGTTCGACATATTGTTTGCGGAGGTGATCTGTATCCTCAAGCCGCGCCTGCACTTCCTCCTGTACCGTCAAAGCGACATCGAGGGCGAGCGGATTTACTAGTTCCAACAGCATGTCGCTGAGCACACGATCCACCTCAAGGCCGGGGATACGCTGACAAGGCGGTTCCGCGTTCTCGATTCCTTTGCGTTGACAGACATATTCAGGGCACAAACCCGCTTGACGTACGTGGTAGCGAAGGGTCATCCGCCGGCCGCATTTGCCGCAGATAATCAAACCCTGCAGCAACGCGGGGCCTTCGCGAGGCGGGCTTTTTCGGCGCTCGCTACCAATCGCCTGTGCACTTTCTCGTAGCCGCTTGAGGTTCCGTTCATACTCCGGCCAGCTGATATAGGCCGGGTGAGATTCCGGTAAGAACGTGTGCCATTCTTCCCGGGGTAAACGTTGTACTCGGCAATCACCGTTGACACCTTTGCGCGTTCGTGTGAGGCCATATACAAAGACTCCAGCGTAGCGTGGATTGTGCAGGACGCGCAGGACCTGGCTATGCTCAAGCTTGCCCCAGATTACATCTCCTTTGGTTGGCCCAGAATGAATCCGTCGAGGGAACAGTACGTCGCTGTTACGGAAATCTCGGACGGTAGCCATGGCCGACCCAGTTCTTTGAAAAGTGTCGAACAACCGACGGATCGTACGTTGGATCTGCTGGTCCGGATCCAGGATCATTCGTCCGACGGCATCATATGCAAAACCTATGGGAGGCCGGATGAATAATTCTCCGCGCCGCGCCTTGTTCAGAATCCCGCCCTGCAGTCGTGCGCGCAGGACGTGGAGTTCAGCCTCGCTCATGGTGCCTTTCAGGCCAAGCAGTAGCCGGTCATTGAAGTGAGCTGGATCGTAGACCCCATCTTCATCCAGGATCAGCGTATCGGACAACGCACAGATCTCTAGCAATCGGTGCCAGTCCATCGAGTTTCGTGCAAGTCTCGATACTTCCAGCCCGAGCACGATACCAGCATGTCCGAGGCTGACCTCCGTAACCAGACGCTGAAAGCCTTCGCGATCCGCCGCCGAAGCCCCCGATTGGCCCAAGTCCGAATCGATGACAACGATCTGCTCCTGCTGCCAGCCCAGAGCGATGGCATGCTGGCGCAACGCATACTGCCGCTGTGTGCTCTCGACATTTTCGAACACCTGGCGCAACGTGGACTGCCGGATGTAGAGATAAGCAGTCCGTTTCAGGTGGGTTGGTTTGATTTTCTGATGTGCGTCCGCTCTCATGCCATCTCCTTCGAAGCTCGGTGCAGCAACATGCTGGCAAGCAGAATCACGAGTTCTCCGCGGAAGCCGGACGGCACTGAACATGCCAGCTGATCTGGCACATGCGTACTGCTGCCTTCATGAGCGAAAAGCTGGGTGCAGGCTTCCATCCAGCAGCGAAACCCACGAGCCATCATCAGGGCCAGACCAGGTCCTCGCCGCAATCCTTGTACCGCTTGCGATCGAAGTTCTTCGTAGGCAGCGATCAGTCGGCGATCTGTGAAGGAAAGCGGCTCTGGTTGCGGACTCACCGAAGTTTTTTTTGACGCAGCAGCTGACGATCGATGCTGCGTGGGTGAATCGAAACATTGAAGCGCTGGGCGATTCGTTCTGCTATCTGAGAACTGGAGACCGTCGGCTCCGCAAGCCGGAGTTGTGCCACGAACTCCATCAGTTTGGGCGTGAGCTTGTACCCGGATCGAGGCCCCCGTTTCTGTGGCAACAGCCCAGCGAGGCCAGCCTCTTGAAAGGCCGTCTGTGCCTGATAGAACGACGGGCGCGAAAAGCCGAACGTCTTTGCCGCCTGACTGATCGGTTGCTTGTCGACATCCACCTGCCGCAGCATCTCGTATTTGACCTGCACCAAGTCTTCCGGATCGAAGAACTCGTTGCCGTGAAAGCTCTCGTGCTGCACTGCTTTCGAGCGAGGATTCAGTGTGCCCTGCTCGCGCAAGAAGGATCGTTTCGTTTGTCGTGGGTCCGGCATTTACTGTAAACATAATTATGTGCCTGTTCCCCGGGATGTCAAGTTATTTATGTGGCACCTAGTGCGCCTGTAATCCGAAATTGAGCTGACACAAGTGAGATTGTAGCTTTGCAAAACGCATAGAAGCGGTTCTTCTACAGACATCTTTGTATTTACACTCTTGACGTAATTACCTTTACACATCGTTGCAACCTTTCGACGACAAGCAGCGTACTAGCCTTACCAAATCAAACAGATCGTCGGCCCGAAACATGGCACGGCCTGCCGATATCGAGACGAAAGGATCGGCGAGAACCACATCTGTCCAACTGGCCGGCAATGCGATCAGTTGCTGTTGTTCGTTATGGAAATACACACGGTCCTCACCCCAGGCATTCTTGTACTCGACAAGTTCGAATCGGCGGCCTCGCCAGGGGTGAAACGGATGAATGACCTCGAACGTTTGCGCCGCGACGTCGCTTGACGGTGCAGTTCTCAATGCAGACCAATGGCCGTCACGAGCGCATGCATCTCACCTTGAAGAAAGAAGCCACCAAGCCAGCGGCCTCCAACTTCCTGCAACAGCAGGCCCGCTTCGACAAATTCATTGCGGTCTTCAACCACGAGCGCCCGCACGAAGCTCTGGAT
>DATFQQ010000247.1:0-10973 GCA_035264195.1 Candidatus Sulfotelmatobacter sp.
AGGCAGGGATAGAAAGAAGATGTGTGGAGGGAAGGGAGACACACTTGGGCGAGACGCTCTGAAAACGTAGCGAGTGGGGTTGTGAGCGCGTGAGTTCATGCCGCCTTGGCCAGGAGTGGTGGAGAACGGAGTTGGAGTTGCGCCGCGGTGAATCGTTCCACGACGGCCATGGGCCCGCCGCACTTGGGACAGCGCCACAGGGGCTGGGTGGTTGGTGCGGTGGAGGGTTCCAATTCGGCTTGCGGTGGAACTGCGTGGAGAGCAGCGAAGCACAGCGACAAAACAGTAGCGCTCTTTCGGTTGGCGAGGAAGCCGAAGTGGCGGATGCGAACGAAGCCCTTGGGAAGTAGGTGAAGTAAGAAGCGACGCAGGAACTCGTCGCGCGCGAGGGTCATTAGTTTCTGTCGATTGTGGTCGGCAGAGTCACGCCAGCGAAAGGTGACCTGGCCGTCTGTCAATGCGAGCAAGCGATGGTTGGAGATGGCGACGCGGTGAGTATAGCGGCCGAGATACTGCAGGACGTACTCGGGTCCGCCGAAGGGTGGTTTGGAGTAGACGATCCAGTCTTTGCGGAAGAGCGGACGCAGCCAGGCGGCGAAGAACTTGGGATGGGTGAGCGGTGCAAGTTCTCCGGCCAAGTGCAGTTGACGGTGCTCGAAGGCAGACTTCAGGCCGGCGACGAACTTGCCGCGAAACACGCGCCGCAGTACAGCGATGGGAAGGAAGAAGCGTGGGTGGGATCGAATCCAGTGGGCGTGATCGCGGGAGAGTCCGCCGGCGGGAACGACACAGTGGACATGAGGATGGAGTTGGAGTTTCTGGTTCCAGGTATGGAGCACGCTGAAGAAGCCGATCTCGGCACCGAGATGGGCGCGGTTGCGAGCCACTTCGAGTAAAGTTTCTGCGCTTGCCCTGAGCAGCAACCCATAGATGATTTTTTTGTTGTGGAGTGCTAACGAAGCCAGTTGCGGCGGCAGCGTGAACACAATATGGACGTAGGGCGTGGGCAGCAGTTCACGGCGACGGGCCGCGATCCAGCGTTCACGCGCACCGGTCTGACACTTCGGGCAGTGCCGATTGCGGCAGCTGTTGTATGAGATGGTGGCACGATGTCCACAGCGAGTGCACTCATCGATATGACCGCCGAGGGCGGCGGTACGACAGCGCGCGATGGCCCGCAGGACCTTGAGATGAGTCCAGCGGAGCCAGTGACGGTTGCGCTCAATGAAGTCTATGCCTGCGCTGCGAATGATATCGGCCACCTCTAACGGTGGCCGACTCATCTATTCCTCCTCGGGCGACCTGCCTTTCTTCAGCACCAGCGTGTCCAGCGGACTCGCCGTGGCATGCAGGTGCCGTTGCGAGAGGTGGAGATAGCGAGCGGTTTCTTTCAGATCGTGGTGGCCTAACAGGATCTGGATGGTGTGCCGGTCGGCGCCGGCTTCGAGCAAGTGGGTGGCGAAGCAATGGCGGAGCACGTGGGGATAGACACGTTTCTTAATCCCGGCACAGTGGGCGGCCTCGACGCAGGCCAGGTAGGGTGTCTTGTCATCCATGGGGTGATCAGCGCTGTGCCAGCGATTGCCAGGAAATAACCAGACGGACTTTTTGCGCAGGCGTCGCCAGTGAGCGCGCAGTTCCTCGAGCAGGACAGGGCTGAGCATGACATCGCGATCTTGCCCTCCTTTGCCGTCTTGAATGTGCACGATCATGCGTCGGCTATCGATATCGCTGACTTTCAGGCGCGTGAGCTCGGTGCGGCGCGCACCGGTGCCATACAGGGTCATCAAAATGGTGCGATAGAAAGAAGTCGGCGCAGCATCGATGAGCTGGGCTACTTCTTCCTGACTGAGAACCGTGGGCAGGCGATAGCGCTTCTTGGGATAGGGAGTGTCGGCAATGCTCCAAGGCCTCTTGAGCGTCTGGATGTAGAGGAAGCGCAGAGCGCACAGATGGTTGGTCACCGAACCGGGAGTCCGTTTGTGCACGGTGAAGAGTTGCGCTTGGTATTCGCGGATGTGCCGTGGTCCTAGGCGATCGGGCGAGCAATGGAAATGCTGGACGAACCGCTCGATGAAGCGAATGTAACGCTGTGTGGTAGCCTCAGAGTAATGACGACGCTGGAGCTCTTCCAGCATCATTTTGCGTAGATGGGTCACAGGGACACCTCCTTGTGACCCACAACTTATCTGAGCCGAAAAACGAGACAGCCGATATCACCCACGCGGCAGCGTCCGCCGCGCCAGCGGCTTCGTTCTGACGGGGCAACCCGTAAGTTAATGCCAGCTGACGCGATCAGCGTTAACACTGAAAATCGCCGAGCCACAATTCCACTCGGTTGTAGCGGTTGTAGTACGGGTCAATATGGCTGGTATACTGCGCGGTGCAGATGAGAGGTGCATATGGCCTCCTCGCAAGTTTTCTCGCCGGTTGCTCCTGCCGTCTTTCCGCAAACCTCCTATGCCGGGCTTGGGCGTCGAGTCGCGGCTCATTTGATAGACATACTGATTGCTTTCGCTGTCATGATGGCTGCGGGGATTTTCATGCGGTGGCTTCGCGCAATGGGCATCTGGACCGTGCCTACTCTCCCCACAGGAGAAGCAGATCCCCTCACACTCTGGCAGATCATGGGCACTGCCGGCAAAGCAGCGATCATCGTCTGCTTCATCGTCGCAATGGGACCCTTTTATCTGGGTCTTTTGCAAGCATCAGCGTGGCAGGCAAGCATCGGCAAGCGGCTCCTCGATATCTATGTGACCGATACCGCAGGCAGGCGGCTGGGTCTTGGGCACTCACTCGCGCGCTCATTTGCGAAAGACTTTTTCAATGTGTTCTATCTTGGACTCGTCAGCGTGGCCACCATCATCGCGACCGCCAAGAAGCAGGCGCTGCACGACTTTGCAGCCAAAACTGTCGTGTTGAATGGGCGGCCGTCAGCAAGCGGCTCGCCGGAGCTCTGGCGTTTTGTGGCGGGATTCGGAACTCAATTCCTCTGGTTCGTATTGACGATGCTCGCGGTGTTTCGGACGTTGGGGTAGCGCACCCGAAAAGATGCCACGAGGGATGATGTTACCGAGTGGTCGCGACTCTTCGCATCGACGCTCTGTTTGGAGCATCTAGCGCGCGGGACCAAGCCGAGATAGCCCAACTGGACGCCTCAATTGACGAAACCAGGCAATTTCGCCCATCGACGCGATGATGAGTGCAGTCGCGATGTTTCGCCGGTTACGTAATGGGGCGCAAATAGTGCGAGAGCGAATCGCCATGAAGCACAAGGCGACGCTCTTTATGCCGGTTGATGGCATCCTTCCGACTTCACTACCCGCTTAGTCGAAGCGGGATGCCGGATCAACATCTGTGGGGGGCGGATCGGTCTTGGCACAAGATTCCCGCCGCAGTTTGGGCAAATGCCATGCAGCACATTGTCGGTGCAGGTGGCGCAGAAGGTACATTCATAAGTGCATATGCGAGCGTCGGTCGCATTAGGAGGTAAATCACGATCGCAGCATTCACAGTTCGGGCGGAGTTCCAACACGACAGTCTCCTAGGGAAATATTCCTATTCATGTGAGTATACGATTAATGTGGCCACCGGGCTCAGAACCGCTCGGTATGCGTGAAATGGGGATTTATCGCCACCCATGTTGGCACAGGTCAAGACACGTGCGATGATCGCCTGATGCAAGACCCCTCTGGCTACTTTATCTCGCTACGGCACCCGGCCGAGTTCTTGATCGCGCTAGGCGTGGTCGTCACGCTCTCACTTTGCGCATACAAGAGATTAAGGCGCTGACCGGAGTTGATGAGTGTAATGGCGATATTACGCGAGTTGAGTCTCAGGGTTTGTTCCTAACGCGAACGAGCGCGATGTAGGCTGAGGGTTTTTCATCCTCTGAATTTGAAAATTCTGCCAGCAAACACTGTGTCCCGTCCGCCGAATATAAGGGCCGTTTCAACCAGTTGACGGAGTATTGGCCAGAACAAGAAATTTCCTTGCAGAGTTCGAAATTGCCCTGACTGTACGCCCCGCCTCGCTCTGGCAACGTAAATTCGTATGTATCGTTCCCCGTGTCTCGCATAGAAAGCAGTCCCGTGCCTGTGGTTAAGCCCTTAGATTTCGTGCTATGGGGCTTCACTTCACCGCGAGGCAACACCTTGAGATCCCAGACTTCATCGGAACTGGCTGGCCTGCGAACGCGGAAGGTCTTGATTCGCAAAATGCGGAGTAGTTCGTTGACTGTGGGTGGCTGATTCTCTTGCTGAGCGACCACGAGAGAGCAGCAAACAACAATCGCTGAGAGAAGAGGAATGGCGCGGGTTTTCATCACGAGCACTCTACACCTGCAACAGTTTCGGTTGTAGGGAGATGATCAACTGTCACTATCAGGCGATCACACGCTTTGAGCGGCAAAGCGCATCAGTGTCTGCGACCGACCTTTGCTGCCAAGAGATACGCCGCAGGGCCGAGAACACCAGACAATAGAACTCCCAAGAGAACTGTCTTCTGACCTTGGACAGCGGAAGTGAACCCCACCAGTCGAAATGCGACTACCCAGGCAATGATGAGTGCCGTTATCGTCGCTATTATCCGCATGGGTGCTCTGCTTCAGAACATTATGCCAGAGCAGTATTGAGAGCCACCGTGGCTGACTAAGTCAGGCGTCACTCATTGAGTTTTTGGAGTCTGTTTTGTAGGTTTGCATATCGGGCAACGTTGCAGACGATGGATGAGCTTTTTCCAGAACGACCAGCCTTGCTTTTCAACTTCATGCTGCCATCTAGGTCCAAACACTTTCTTCTGGATTTCTGGATTGCTGATTCCCATCGATCAACTCCAAAGCTGGCTGGATCAGAAGACTTACGTGACGATTGGCAAGAGGAACACGGTTATATTGTGCGGTCAAGAGCGGCAGTCTTGCAAACGGGAGAGTGCGACCAAGTTTGCTCGGAAGAGGTCAACGAGTGTAATGGCGATGTTATGCCACTTGACATTCACAAAGTCCGTCTCTTACTTGCCAAGCTTGAATACTGAATCGCTTCTGAAGGGATTTAGCTCGCGTTTCAGTTTTGGGTCAGGGTCGGAATCCACCCATTTGGGCAGGCCACAATGAACACAACGGCGAGCGAAGGGATTGTTCCATCTGCCGTACCAGCGGACGAGATAGTGGTAAGGCTTGCCGCATCTGGGGCATGACCAATAGACGTACTCACTCGACACGAAGAAAAACCGCAACAGGACGGCCACCCACCCAGCTAAAAGAACAAGCCCGATCATCTTAGCGGCGTTGAGGGACAGATACGTAGTGACGAGCGGAACAGCAACGAGAATCACCGCGCCTGAGGCCACGACTCTAAAGGTCCGCCTACGTCGCCGACGCAGTTCAGCCCATTCCTGCGAGTATTCGCCTTCCATGGGAGTGATTTTAATCCGGCAGGCCGCAGAGATGTGCTGTTTGGCGAAATCAGGCGATTTCACGGTTTGAGCGGCAAAGCGAGTTTTGAGTGAAATGGGGATGGTTACAACAATTCAGAAGACTGCCGCACTCTACAGGGAAGATTCTAAGCACGCTTCGTACCATGTACCGGAAATCCAGAAGCCAACGCTTTTGACGGTATCCGTCTTTCCAGCGGCACCGAGTTGATCGGGGGAAATCGGATGATCGTACTTCCACAGCAGCACTCGGAGGTTCGGTAAACCTGACTTTTTGATCTACCGGTGAGGCGCTTGTGAGTCGCTGGGTGAACTGGATTTCACTGCTGCTTGAGGGGTTGAACTGTGGGTGACGATTCGCTCAACCAAGAAGATCTTCTTGACTTGATTTCGATCGAAAGTTTGCTCTTTCCCTTGGACGTTGATGATGACAGATTCAAGAGTCATTGAAACGACATCACCTTTCAGAATCGAACCATCGCGGAGCTCGATCGTGTCGTCAGCCAAACCGCCAAGAGTAATCGTGATGGAACCGCCGGGAGTTTCGTCGGGATTCACATCGAGCGGCGTTTTTGCGACCGCGAACCCATCCTTTTGGAGCTCTAGATTGTGAGTGCCGCTCATCATACGCACAGTAATTGGAGTTGTGCCGACGAGTTGGTCATCTACTCTCAAAGTAGCACCCGGCGGAACCGAGATAATCATGATGGGAATCAACCTTGTGGAACTTGGCACGCCTGCGCTGTTATGGGCGGCAATACTCAACGTTGCCGGCTGCCCAACTGCGGCACATTGGAATTGAACTTTGGCGGACTGCCCCGGGTTCAGGTCGTCCACGACTAACATGGCAGTGCCAATACGGACTTTATTCTTGTCGAGAAGTGAAACATCGAAAATGGCACGCGGCATTACTTTCTCGGTCAGGTTTTGTACAACCACGTCCGATACTAGGGTAGTCTTTCCACCAAAGGAACCCATATTCTGAAAATTGCTGAACGTGAGTTTCAGAGTCGGCTTGTCCTGCGGCCACGTCATTACGAGCTCAGACTTTTTCGCGAAGGACGTAGTTGAGGCCAAGAGCAAGGAAACAAGGAGAAAATGAGCGCGGTTCGGCATGCGGAATTCTTGCACAGGGAGCGCAGCCAAGCAACAACTCGGACCCTTATCACTAAAAGACTTCGAAGCTCTAACGCTCATTTCACTTGGATACGATTCTAGTGGGTAGTTGTCGAGATCACGATTTCACAAGTGTGCGCCTCTCGTTCGCCTTCTTCGTCTTGAGGGCCGCAACGACCTCTGGGTGTTCGTTCCCTCGAACAATCTTCCCAAGCAGGTTGCGGCGAAGCTACGGTTGTCTAGGTCAGCATCAGTCTGAAGGGCTCGAACGAGGGCGGATTGGTACGCTTTCAACCTGCGCCATAAAGTTAAGAACCACATCGCCTCGTGTCGAACCCAACTGTCGTCGTGATCCAAGTAAAGCGCAACAGTATCCTTCGCCGCGAGTATCCTTGCTTGGTCAACGACTTTCCCACCCTGACTGTCGCATGATCAATTTGGTCGGGAGGAATCTGACCGCGTTTCAATCGGTCCAGCACATCTCCCATCCTTGATTTCGGAACAGTTCTTCCATTCTCGGATTCGTTATTTGTGGCCGGTTGATGTTAACAGGCTGTCCCGATGATGAGTGAAATGAGGATTTTTCGCCAATTGAATCACTTTTTGATGCAGCAGCGGTCGACTGAGTCCAGCCCTTAGCTACCGATGTGACCAGCCCCTCGTTCCTAGGAGAATGCCGTGGTTCTGCGCTCTTTCGTTGATGTCATAAATGCGCAAGTCGGTCCAATCGAAGCGCGTTTGGACATCGCTCAATGAAGACTCGCTGACTTTCTCATAAACCTGAATGGCGAAAAGGATTTGATTCACAGAGAACTTACGCGCAATTTGTTCGATAACTTCTGCAATGGGAGGTTCCGTGCGACGAAGATCCAAGCCGTGCACCTCATCTAAGGCCGTTCCCCATGGGGGCGCGACGAAGGCGACAATGCCTCGATCGGCTGGTACGTCGAGTTTCTGGAGCAAACCCACATAGTCGCCATGCACAAGTTTGATCTTTTGTCCCATCGCCGTGAGGTTGCGCACCGTGAGATCGAAGACATGATGGTCGGATTCGAAGCCAGTGCCCTGTGAGTTTGGCAGATGTCGCAAAATCCAAAACAGAGTGTTGCAGGAACCGGCGAATGGATCGATGACCATGAATTGCTTCCGCGTCATACGTTTGGCAACCGATGCAACATCACGACCAATATGATCGCCGAGTGTGTCACGGGTACACTCTACGGCCGTTCGGCCGAGAACACGGACGCCGCGGCTGTACCATTCTTCCGGCCGCATTCCGTAAATGCTGACGTAGTCGGCATCCGCGAAGCTATCGACTCCATATTGCTTAACTTCCGCGAGAGTCAATACTTCATTGCGCTTGCTGCCGTGAAGTAGGAGTGCCCGATCATAGAGATGCGAGAGCGAATCGTCGCGATAGTTGTGAGGCATCGGTCTACGTGACTACTTTGGAGAAGAAGTCTATCCCGGAACCGCACTGCGGAATCGTTGAAATTGGCGCGAAAGCCTCTGGTCTAAGATCAATAAGTGTAATCGCGATTTCTCAACAACTGACCAACGGCTTCTTGGTTTTCCGGGTAGCGACAATCGGAAGTTATCAACGAGATTTGAGTTTCGATAAATCGACCTTCGAAGTCCCGTTAGGCGCGGTTATTCGTATCGCAAGGCCACTATCGGCTCAACTGATATTGCGCGCCGTGCAGGTATATAAGACGCAGCCAATGCGACCAGCAGGAGCAGAACGGCCACGAATGTGAAGGTCTCAAAGTCAGCAGTGTTTACTTGATAGAGCAGGCTTGACATCAGCCGGGCCAGCCCGAGCGCGGCAATGATGCCAATGGCAATGCCTGTGCCCGCGAGCTTTATACCCTGGCCGACAACCATGCGAAACACTTCACCGCGAGGCGCCCCCAGCGCCATGCGAAGGCCGATTTCGCGGGTACGCTGGGCTACCGAAAATGAAATTACCCCGTAAATCCCGATGGCACCGAGCGTGAGCGCCAGCGCACTGAACAGCCCAAGCAGAACGAGCGTCATGCGGCGCGTTGCGAGGGAATCATTGACGAGCTGTTTCATTGTAGCGACGGAGGCGATGGATTGGTCTTTATCGACCGAGTACACAGCCGAGCGCATGGCTGAGGTGAGTGCCGCCGGATCGACGCGCGATTTGACCAACAGGTCCATCTGTCCGGACGGGGCCTGGCGGAACGGCAGATACACTTCCAGGCGCGATAAGTTTTGCAAGCCGTATAGCTTGGTATCGCCGAGTACCCCAACGATGGTGAGCCATTTGGGCTGCCGTTCTGTATTGGGATGTCCAAACATGAATCGCTTACCGATCGGATCCTCATTCGGGAAAAATTGGTTCGCCAGTCTTTGATTGATCATTGCTACCAAAGGCCCGTCTTCCTTGTCGGTTTCAGTGAAGCTGCGGCCACGCAGCAACATGATTCCGAGCGTCCGCACATAGCCGGGACTAACGACATGAACATCAGGGTGCGGATAATTGCCAGGCTTGGGTTGGGCCATGCCTTCGATAGTGATGTCGCTTCGGCCGTGATTGCCGCTCATCGGCGTATTGGTGGCCACCGACGCGCTTTCTATGCCGGGCAACACACTCACGCGCTGCAGCACTTGTTGCCAGAAATTTCGTACGGCCACGTCTTTGGAGTATTGATCTGGACGCAGCGACATGGTCATGGTCAGTACTTGATGGGCCCGGAATCCAGGGTCAACCTGAAGCAGGCGATACAGGCTCTTCATCATGAGCCCCGCGCCGACAAGCAGGACCAATGCGAGCGCCGCTTCGGCAATCGCCAAAGCTCCACGCACACGGTTGTGGGTTGTGCCGGTGCTGGTCGTGCGGCTGCCTTCCTTTAATTCCGATTGCACGTCGGTTCGGCTCCAATGCAGAGCTGGCGTCATACCGAAGGCAAAAGCTGCCAGAAGCACAATTGCGCCAGTAAAGAGAAGGACTGGAACATTCAGACCCACGGCGCCGCCAAGCAGCAAACCTGCCGGAATCAATCGTCCGATACCGCGGACGCCAGCGAAAGCAACCCCCAGTCCGAAGAGTCCGCCGACCAGCGATAAGACCAGGCTCTCCGTAAGCATCTGCGCAAAGATACGTGAGGTATTGGCGCCCAAAGCCATGCGAAGGGCCATCTCCTTGGTGCGTCCGGTGCCGCGCACAAGAAACAGGTTGGCAACGTTTGCACACGCGATCAGCAACACGAAAATCACTGCGCCAAACAGCACAAGTAAGGCGGGCCGCGTCTGGCCGACAAGAGCGTCGCGGATCGGTTGCATCGCGACTCCATAATGGTCGTCCGCCGCCGGATATTCTTTGGCCAGCCGAGCCTCAATGCTTTCCATTTCCGAGATCGCCTGCATGCGGGTGATGCTCGGTGCGAGCCTTCCGATGACGGGCATGTCGCCACGGGCACCGCGGTCGTGAGCTTCTTCCGAATTGTTTGTAATCCATACTCCGATCGGAATCAGGACATCTGTCTTGCTGGGCGCTACAAAGGCTGATGGAAGGACGCCGACAATCGTGAAGTCCCGTCCATCGAGCACGATGGTGCGCCCGAGAACGCCGGCGTCGCCGCCAAAGCGGCGCTGCCATAGCGAGTAGCTTAGAATCGCAACCGGTGCTGTGCCTTGGTTTTCCTCTGCTGTTTCAAAGTCGCGGCCAATTACAGGGTTCACGCCCATCATCGCCAGAAAGTTCGGCGAGACGGCAAGGCCGCTGATGGATTCTGGTTCAGTGACACCAGAAAGATTGAAGCTGACCATGTCCAGCGCTGCCATTTGGGAGAAGGTGTGGCTCTGCGCCCGCCAATCGACAAAATTGGGATACGAAACGCTGACCACGCCAACGTTGGGCGTAGTCTCGTTCAATACCATCAGCCGCGAAGCGTCGCGATAAGGAAGCGGCTGGAGCAGTGCCGAATACACAATCGAAAATACGGCGGTGTTTGCGCCGATCCCGAGCGCGAGCGTCCCGAGCACCAAGATCGTGAAACCTGGATTCTTGCGCAGCTGCCGAATTGCATAACGAAGATCTTGCGCCAGTGGGCTCATCTCCGGTTCCTTCTCCGACGCGCACAGACGTATCGCAGTTTGCGAACCGATACGGCGACGGAACGATCACACTCGTCCTCGGACCAGCTCACCTGTGGCAACATTGTTGCCAATCTTAGAAAGCCGTAAGCCCTTGATAGCAAAGGATAGGGATGCGCAGAAATCCAACCGAGCTACTCAAAATGTGTTCGCCAAGGGCCGTTCGATGTTCGGAACCGAACAGCTACCCTGAAGCATGGCGACAGTGGCTACTCGGTGGGAAAAGAACTTTGTCAGCGAAAGAACCAAGAACTCACTATGAACCCAGAATTCCCTTGACTCCGACCGGCCTTCTCATGGAAGGC
>DATFQQ010000248.1:0-6402 GCA_035264195.1 Candidatus Sulfotelmatobacter sp.
AGTTCGACACGTGGTTACGTGCTTGCCGGCAAAGATGAAGTCCTAAAGCGGCGCGCCGAGGGAATCGATCAATTTGATAGTGCGCTGGGAAGCTTACATCCGCTGCTGCAGACCGAAGCTGGAAAAGCTCTCTGGTCTCGCGTCGAGTCGAATGGCAAAGCACTTCGAGAAGTACAGCAGCATGCAATTGATCTCCGCCGTGCCGGCAATCAGAAAGCAGCCGCCGAGGCCCTTTTCACGGAAGATGCGATCCGCTTGCGCGCCAGCCTCGAAAAAGATGTGGACGATTTGACAGGCCTGATTGAAAAGCTTCAAGAAAAATCACTGAAAGAGCATGAGGACACCGAGGCTGCGACAATCCGCTACATACTAACCCTGCTAGGGGCGGGAGCATTAGTGGGTGTAATTGTTGCGGTACTGATCGTGCGATCGATCAGTCGAGCGCTCTCTGCCATGCTGGCTGTGATGCACGAGATCGCGAACAAGAATCTTTCTATCGACGATGTGAAGGTCACCACGGAAGACGAAATCGGTGCCGCCGGTCTCGCACTCAATCAGATGAAGAAGAGCCTCAACGAGGTCATTCAATCCATTGCTGAAACGGCGCAGCATGTCGCGAGCGCCAGTGCAGAACTCTCAGCCAGCAGCCAACAAATTTCCGCCAACTCCGAAGAAACGTCGGCTCAGGCCAATACAGTCTCCCAGGCGGCACAGCAGGTCAGCCAGAACCTGCAGGGAGTCTCGGCCGGCGGCGAAGAAATGACCGCTACGATTCAATCGATCGCCTCCAATTCTCACGAGGCCGCCACGATCGCAAGCAAGGCCGTGCAAACTGCGCAAGCCGCCAACACAACGATAGGAAAACTTGGTGAATCCAGCGCTGAAATCGGCGAAGTCATCAAGGTCATCACTTCCATCGCCCAGCAAACCAAACTGTTGGCTCTAAATGCGACGATCGAGGCGGCCCGCGCCGGAGAAGCCGGCAAAGGCTTTGCGGTTGTGGCCAATGAAGTGAAAGTACTAGCCCGCCAGACAGCAAAGGCCACTGAAGACATCAGTCACAAGATTACTTCCATCCAGGCTGATACCAACGGCGCCGTCGAGGCGATTGGATCGATCAGCTCCGTGATCAATCAAGTCAACGACATCTCAGGCACCATTGCCACTGCGGTTGAGGAGCAAAGTGCCACCACCAATGAGATGACGCGCAACTTAGCCGACGCCGCCAAAGGCTCGGGCGATATCACCAGCAACATCGCGGGCGTCGCCTCTGCCGCACAGGGAACTTCCACCAGCGCACAGGAATCACAGAAGGCAGCGAATGATCTGGCGGATATGGCCGCCCAACTGCGCTCGCTGGTTGAACAGTTCAAGATTCGTTCCACAGACGGCTCGAGTCTGGATGTCGCGTCTCCGGCAACCAGAGCCAACGCTATGGCTGCAGGGGCCGGTCGTTAATACACCGGGTGCACAGGGGGGAATAAAATGTTCGCTAACCTGAAGATGTCTGCCAAGATTCTTGGAGCCATCACGATCGTTCTCTCCGTGACCTCCGGCATTTCTTTCTGGATCATGCAGAGCCGCATTAACCGCCAGGAAGAGGAGGCCTTCCACGACAAACTTCGGCAGATCACTGGAATGGCCTCCGCCACGCGCAGCTGGTTTGCTGCCAACATCGGCATCATGGTCCCGAACCAGGACTTCAAGCATCTCGAACAGGTGCCTGTAGTCGTGGCCATGCGAACCGCGGAGCAATACGCCAGCAAAGAGGGTATGAAGTTCCGAACGCCCTCTCTGCATCCGAGAAACCCGAAGAACCACGCCACCGACTTCGAACGCCTGGCACTCGAGGCTTTCGAGAAGGACCCCTCCCTGGACGAGTATTCGCAGCGCCTCACAATCGATGGGCGCGAAGTGATGCGCTACGCTCAACCGGTAAAAGTTGCGCAGGATTGTTTGCAGTGTCACGGCGATCCCGTCGGCGCCAAGGATCCCTTTGGCTACCCGAAGGAAGGCATGAAGGTCGGTGAACTCAGGGCCGCGTTCGTCCTTGAAGCACCCACTGAAACGCTTGTCCAGAATGCCCGGGCGAATATGTGGGCCACTTTCTTGACTACTTTATTCACGGTCCTCGCCGCCATTGTTGTGGTTTACTTCGTGGCGCAAAAGATTGCGATTCGGCCGATTCGCGCATGCGCGAACTTCGCTGCGCAGATTGCCGCCAAGGATTTAACCGTTGCGGACATGAAAGTGGAGTCCACCGACGAAGTTGGCGAAGCAATTACTTCGCTAAACACCATGAAGAACAGTCTGCACACTGTGATTCAGCAGATCTCTGAGACTTCACAGCACGTCGCTGCCGCCAGCGAAGAACTGTCTGCTACCAGTCAACAGATCTCCGCTACTGCCGAAGAGACCTCGGCCCAGGCGAACGTCGTTTCCCAGGCCTCTCAGCAGGTCAACCACAACCTGCAAAGCGTTTCCACCGGGGCTGAGGAGATGACTTCCACCATCCAATCGATCTCTTCGAACACCCACGAAGCCGCCACCGTCGCCAGCCGTGCCGCCCAAACGGCGCAGGCCGCGAACACCACCATCGGTAAACTCGGCGAATCCAGCGCTGAAATCGGCGAAGTCATCAAAGTCATTACTTCGATTGCCCAGCAGACCAAACTCCTCGCCCTGAATGCGACCATCGAAGCGGCACGCGCCGGGGAAGCCGGCAAGGGCTTTGCGGTCGTCGCCAACGAGGTCAAAGAACTTGCCCGCCAGACCGCTCAGGCCACCGAAGATATCAGTCACAAGATCACCACGATTCAGACCGACACCCATGGAGCAGTCGAGGCAATCGGTACCATCACCTCGGTCATCAACCAGGTCAACGAAATTTCCGGAACCATCGCCACCGCCGTCGAAGAACAAAGTGCCACCACCAATGAAATGACGCGCAATGTCGGGGATGCGGCCAAAGGATCGGGCGAGATTACCAGCAATATCGCCGGGGTTGCAGAAGCGGCTCAAGGGGCTTCTAATAGCGCCCAGGAATCGCAAAAGGCTGCCGACGATCTAGCTCAGATGGCAGCCCAACTCCGCTCTCTGGTTGAGCAGTTCAAGATTTCCAGCGCCAACACTGCCTTCGTGAAGCACTCTTCCGGGTCGCCGCGTCCAAAGAGCATGGCCGCCCACGCCTAGGGGTGGCTCTGCTCGGTATTTTCATTGCGTGCAATTACTAGCCGAAACTGCGAATTTCCCCGTGATCGCGGCGGCAAATCATTTAGAATTTCGACTTTTCGGGGCGGTTCGGGTGACCTTACTTAACTTCTGCTCGGCTTGGTGCCTCCGCTGCGATCAATCTTCATGTCAACCCTGACGATCAAATCGAAGTCCCAGTGCATGTGGGATCTGGTAAGTCTTGGCGAGGTGATGCTGCGCCTCGACCCAGGAGACGAACGCATTTCTACGACTCGCTATTTCCGCGCGTGGGAGGGGGGCGGCGAATACAACGTTGCCCGCGGTCTGCGCCGTTGCTTTGGCATGGAGACCGCCATCGTTACCACGCTGGCTGACAATCCTGTCGGCCGCCTCGTCGAAGATCTGATGTTGCAAGGCGGTGTCTCTCAAAAATACGTGCGGTGGGTTCCCTACGATGGCATTGGCCGCACGGTCCGCAACGGGCTGAATTTCACGGAACGCGGTTTCGGCTTACGCGCGCCCGTCGGCTGCTCCGATCGCGGGCTCACAGCGATTTCTCAAGTCAAGCCGGGTGAAATCGACTGGCCCCAGATTTTCTCGCAAGATGGCGCGCGCTGGTTTCACACCGGAGGCATCTTCTGTGCGCTTTCTGAGTCGACTCCTTCGGTTGCCGAAGAGGCAATGAAATCCGCCAAGCAATCGGGCGCGATCGTGTCCTACGATTTGAACTACCGTGCTTCGCTCTGGAAATCCATCGGCGGGAAGACCAAAGCGCAAGAAGTAAACCGGCGACTGGCGCCATACGTTGACGTGATGCTCGGCAATGAAGAGGACTTTACGGCGGCCTTGGGATTCTCTGTCCCCGGTCTCGATGAGCATCACTCGAATCTCGGTTCGTCTGGTTTTAAAAAGATGATCGAAACCGTCGTGCGCGAGTACCCTTCCATGGCGGTGATCGCGACGACCTTGCGCAATGCCAAGACTGCGACCCGCAACGATTGGGGAGCACTCTGTTATCATTCCGGCCAATTCCACGAAGCACCAGTGCGGGAGAATCTCGAAATATACGACCGTGTCGGTGGCGGCGACTCTTTTGCCTCAGGCCTAATCTACGGCTTTTTGACAGGCAAGGATCCGCAATGGGCCGTCGAGTGCGGAGCGGCGCACGGCGCCTTGGCCATGACGACTCCCGGCGATACAACTATGGCTACTCTTTCGGAAGTCTTGCAGGCGATGAAGTCGCGCACCGCGAGAATTGAACGCTAAAGGCGAGGTCTATGGCATCGGAACTTACGATTGATGACGTAATCCGCAGAATCGGTGAAATCGGAGTCGTCCCGGTCATTCGAGCCTCTTCGGTCGACGAAGCCAACCGCGCTGTCGAGGCGATTTGCGCCGGCGGAATTCCGGTCGTTGAGATTACGATGACTGTTCCGAACGCGGTATCGGTCATCCGCGAACTGGCCCAAAAGCGTGCCGGCGAAGTCTTGATCGGCGCCGGTACCGTAACCAACGCCGACCAAGCCGAATCGTGCTTACGCGCCGGCGCTCAATTTCTGGTGAGTCCAGGACTCGCCGCCTCTGTACTCTCCGTTGCCCGGGCCAACGCCAAACTGGCAATCCCCGGAGCACTGACTCCCACCGAACTTATGAATGCGCAGGATCACGGAGCACATCTGGTCAAGATTTTCCCCTGCGGAAACGTGGGTGGCCCAAAATATCTCAAGTCCCTGAAAGCTCCGTTCCCGGGTTCTTCTCTGATTCCCACCGGCGGTGTGAATGCCGCCAACGCCGCCGAATTCATCGCCGCGGGTGCATTCGCATTAGGCGTTGGGGCGGACCTGGTCGACGCCGCGGCCTTACGTGAAGGCAACTTGGAGAAGATTACGGCCGCCGCACGCGAGTTGGTAAACGCTGTTGCAACTGCGAGGGGCTCGCTAAAGGCTAAGAAGGCGTCGTGATTGCCTATTGATTGACCGCGCTCGCCAATACCCCGCCGTCGACTGGTAAGATCGTGCCGGTCACGAAGCTCGCCGCATCCGACGCAAGAAAGATTGCCGCTCCCACCAACTCCTCGAGTTCCCCAAAACGGTTCATCGGCGTGCGCATGATGATTTCGTTGCCCCGCCCGGTGCCGACCAACAGCTTCTCGCTTAGCGGAGTTCGAAAATACCCCGGCGCGATCGCGTTTACGCAGATTCCGTGCTTCGCCCATTCAATCGCCAGCGACTGCGTCAGTGAAGCCAGGGCCGACTTGCTGGCGCTGTATGCCGCCACTTCGAATAGTGCCAGGAACGATCCCATGGATGCGATGCTGATGATACGTCCATACTTCCGCTCGATCATGTGGCGTCCGAACACCTGGCACGTCCGCAATGTTCCCGTCAGGTTTGTATCCAGGATGCGGTTCCAGTCCTCCTCCGGATAATCCAGGGTAGGCGCGCGTTTCGTGATCCCCGCCGCATTGACAAGGATGTCCACTTTCCCGAAGGCGGCGAGGCATGCCTCCAACAGTCTTTCCAGAGAAGCGCGATCCGCCACGTCGCACGTGACGCGCAACGTTTTTCGCCCGAGTGATTCAATCTCACTCGCTAAGGAATTCACCAATTCCATGCGACGTGCACTCGATACCACATCTGCGCCGCCCTCGGCCAGGCCAAGCGCGATCACTCTGCCGATTCCGGAACTGCCTCCGACCACCACCGCCACCTTGCCCGTCAGATCCAGCTTCTTGTAAGCCATAGCTCCTCGAAATATTGATAACGACGAAGGACTACCAGTTGAACATGGTGCCATCGAGTTTCCGGTTCACGGGTAAGTATGCCCGTTCATACGGAAACTTCGACCCAAGCTTCTCTTCATAGTCGACACCGAGCCCAGGTGAGTCACCCGGATGCAGATAGCCGTTCGCAAAAGAGTAGGCATGCGGAAACACCTCATCCGTTTCCTTCGTGTGCCGCATGTATTCCTGAATTCCAAAATTGTTGACAGAAATGTCGAAGTGCAGCGCGGCCGCCATCGCCACCGGGGAAAGGTCGGTCGCACCATGGCTCCCCGTGCGCACGTGATAGATCTCCGCCAGAGCCGCAATCTTCTTCAGGTGCGTAAGCCCACCACTATGGACAACAGTCATTCGCAGATAATCAATCAGCTGCTCTGTGATCAGAATATGTGCGTCCCACACCGCATTGAAGACCTCACCCACCGCCA
>DATFQQ010000249.1:0-4041 GCA_035264195.1 Candidatus Sulfotelmatobacter sp.
AAATCTTAGGGCCCTATCGCAACTGCGTCGGCGCTGAGCGGCCGGCTAAGCATGAATGCCTGCCGCCGGGGCAGTTGCGATAGGGGGATTTGGACGAAGCCGCTGGTGTTTGCGGCGGACGCGGGGAGTTATGGGTTTTGCTTGGGTTTTGCGAAGTTTATTCGCCAACAAAGTGGACAGAAGATGGGTGTAATTGAGGTGGGCTGGAGTGTTGGCAGAGACTGGGAGGTGGTAGAGGAGAGCTTTTTCACGGCGGTAAGGGCTGGATTGAGGTTAATGGCAGTGAGTGGACACACCACGACTGTCGGAGTGAAAGCTCCGGCGGTGGAGAGCGGAATAAGTGGTCGGCTAGGAAGAATCAAGGATTGGGCTCCTTATAGTGAGTAGCCAAGCCGTCCAGGCAGAGAGTTTTTCCACAATGACCATGGGGGTGGCACATTTCGGACAACGGAAGCAAGCGGGTTGGGCGGGAGCGGAACTGGTCGGTGCCTGTGCTGGAGGCTTTGGGTTCAGCAGCAGCAAACGCTGACAGAGGGGTAAGAGTGTGGCGCGACGACGATTGGCCAGGAACCGGAAAGAGCGGATGCGGACAAAGCCGCCGGGCAGAACATGCAGAAGGAAACGTCGCAAGAACTCTGGCGCGGAGAGCGTCATCTTTCTCTGCTTATTACCGTGCGCATAGTCCTTCCACAGGAAGGTGAGCTGGTCATGGTCAAAGGCCACGAGGCGGTGGTTGCTGATGGCAACGCGATGGGTGTAGCCGGCCAGATAAGCCAGCACGTGGTGCGGGCCACCAAAAGGCGGCTTAGCGTAGACGACCCACTCTTGCCGAAATAGTGTCCGCAAGAAGGCGTGGAACGCCTTTTGGTTTTCTAGCGGCTTGAGGGCACCGTGGAAACAAAGTTGGCCCTGCTGAAATCGTTGTTTCAAGCCGGCGACGAACTTTCCGCGAAAGACTTTGCCTAAGACGCCCACCGGCAGGAAGAAGGGATAGCGGGGATGAATCCAGTTACTGTGGTCTGGTGATAGACCACCACTGGGGATTACACAATGGATGTGCGGATGATGCAACCGGCACCCACAATACCCTGAGTGCCGACGCCACACACGTTGAGGTTTTCTATCCGTTTCATCCGCTCCACGGATATCGCCTTCGAGTTCTTCGTCGACCCAAACGCGGCGACGGGGCAGTCTCAGTTCTCGACCCAGCAGGCAAGCGTCTGAAGATTCCGATGTGGATGCTCGGGTCGTCCGCTGCAAACATCAAGACGACCGAACAAGCGCTTCTGAGCAGAGAAGTGCTTTTCAGTCTCACCTCCTTGTTAATCCACCCAACTGTTACCGGAAGCCACGATAACCTTCTGCAAACACCCGCTGATGGGTGCAAGGGAGGTCATGGTGCTGCAGCTACTACTCTTGAGCATGGTCCGAACAGAAGAAGAACCCGTGCCCGTCGACGAGACGGTTAGAGGCGAACTGGTCGGTCTCATGGCTCGCATTCTGGTGGCGGTTTTTCAAACGGAAGTAAGGAGGACAGATGAACGAGCTTCTATACAGCCCCAAGATCAAGCCGGAACACTTGACGCGTAAGGCAATCGTTTACCTACGGCAGTCCAGTGACATTCAGGTTCGGCAAAACCTCGAAAGCCAGCGGCTTCAGTATGAATTGGCTGAGCGGATACGTGGCTTAGGTTGGCAAGAGATCGAAGTCATCAACACTGATCTAGGTTCCAGCGCAGCCCTGGGTGCGGCTTCGCGGGAAGGTTTCGAGCGCGTTCTCACGTCGGTTGCGCTGGGCGAGGTGGGGATCGTCGTCAGCCGTGAAGTTTCCCGCTTATCGCGCACGGACAAGGATTGGTGCCGGCTGTTTGAGGTCTGTCAAATTTTTGGAACTCTGATCGGCGATGAGCAACAGGTCTACGACTTGAGTTACCTGGATGATCAGCTGGTTCTGGGTATTAAAGGAACACTGAGTGTGGTCGAGTTGAAGATTCTGCGGCAACGGCTACAGGCGGGCCAGGAGTCCAAAGCACGGCGTGGTGAGCTGTTCAAGCGGCTTGCGGTTGGATTCGCGAGAGACGGAGCCGGCAAGGTGGTGTTGCACACTGACCGGCGAGTTCGCGAAGCCATCCAACTGGTCTTCACGAAATTTCGCGAGCTGTGGAGCGTGCGCCAGACGTTCCTGTGGTTTCGTGATCACGGTGTGGAGTTACCGGCGAATCCGATCCGTGGAACGCAGCTGGTGTGGAAGATTCCCTCGCAAAGCCTGGTCCGCGATATTCTCCGTAATCCGTTTTACGCAGGAGCTTATGTTTGGGGAAGGCGCCCGGTCGAGACTTTACTGATCGAGGGCAGACTCAAGAAGCGGCAGGCTGCAACTCGCTGCCCGGAAGATTGTCGAGTTTTTATCCCCGACCATCATGTGGGATATATTGATTGGGCCACTTACGAAGAAAACCAACGTATGATCGCTCGCAATTCAGTCAACTGGGAGGTCGAGGAATCGATGACGGCGATTCGCGCGGGCCAGGGTCTACTGGTTGGGCTATTGCGCTGTGGTCACTGTGGCCGCAAGCTTCATGTGCGCTACTGGGGCGGCACCGGGACTCACGCGCGTTATTTGTGCAAGGGCGATTACGATGACGGGGGAGAATACTGCATCGGCTTTGGCGGTGCCACAGTAGATCGCCGCCTGGGTCAAGAGTTGCTAAAGGTGATATCGCCGTTTGGCGTAGAAGCCAGTATGAAAGCCATCGAAGAACTCAGTTCCGGAGATGCCGCACAACGCGCTGCTTTATCAAGCAAACTCGAGCAACTGCAGTACGAAGCAAAACGAGCCTTTGAACAATACGATGTGGTGGATGCGCGAAACCGTTTAGCCGCTGCTGAGCTGGAGCGCCGATGGAATGAAAAGTTGGAAGAGATTGAGACAGTCCAGCAGCAGCTTTCCGGCCTCGAAGGAAAGCGTTACTCCCTCTCTTCAGAGGAGGAAGCCAGCATCCTTGCGATGGGCGAGAGCTTCGCCGAAGTGTGGCACGGTGATCGCTGCCCGCCAACACTCAAGAAGATGATGCTTCGCACGGCCATCGAAGAGATCATCGTGCGCACCGATGCCAAGAAGGAAACCCTGCACTTCACGATTCACTGGAAGGGAGGTGTGCACACGCAGCTGGAGATGGACCGTCCTCGTGCGGCGACAGAGACGGCGACATCGATGGAGGCGCTTGAGATTATTCGTCGGATGGCGGTTCGCCATGGCGACGATCAAATCGCATCGGTGCTAAATCGACTTGGATATGTGACTGGCAAAGGGAATCGCTGGAGTCAGAACCGGGTGGCCGCTGCGCGTAAGAACTATTCGATCGCAGGTCAGAAGCGCGCGGTAGCTGATCCTGAGAGAGTCAGCTTGACTGAAGCAGCTCGGCTATGCGGCGTGAGTCACCGTTCCATCGAGCGGCTGGTCGAGGCCGGGCTATTGAAGCGCGAACAACTGGCCCCGCGTGCTCCTTGGGAAATTCGTCGGTCCGATCTGGAAACAGAACCGGTTCGCAGCATACTCGAACACCTCCGCCGAACGGGCAAGCTCCTTCTCGGAGGGGGTCGCACGGAAAATCAACCTGAGTTGTTGCTGGAAAATCAAGGAGATGATAATGCCAGGCATTATGAATGAGGGTTCTGCAGCAGGTTCTGACCCCAAGTGTGGAGCACGGAAAGGAAGCCAATCTGTGCCCCGAGGTGCTTGGGGTCAGCTGCTACCTGCAGTAGAGTCTCTGCACTGGCCCGAAACAGAAGATGGTAAAGGACCTTTTTGTTTTGCAGGATCATTTGGGAGAGTTGGTGGGGGAGGGTGAAAACCACATGGACATACGGGACCGCTAGCAGCTCGTGATGACGAGCCGCCAGCCATTTATCGCGAGCGCCGTTCTGACACTTGGGACAATGGCGATTCCGGCAACTGTTGTACGAGATGGCGCGATGGCCACAACGGGGGCATTGATCGCGATGTCCGCCCAGCGCCGCGGTGCGACAGTGGGCGATGGC
>DATFQQ010000250.1:0-10290 GCA_035264195.1 Candidatus Sulfotelmatobacter sp.
TTTGTTGAAAGCTCGGGTGATAATCACAACCTATAACCAGCATGTTCGGCTCCTTTCTCCGAGCCTGTTGGTTGGCTTAGCACCACCAACTTTACTCGGGCACTGGAGCCGACATTGTCATGGAATCAATTACACTCAAAACCACGTTGCCGGGGGATTCAGGCGATTTTACAAGCGTGGCCCTTTCCTTGCCTCGGCGACCATTTTCGAACCTATTCCTAGTGACTATGCTCACTGACACCCTTTCAGGACGGCGTAAGGATAGCTCCGTACGGTCAACCAATGGCAGTCAACTACGCGGCGCTTCTGCAATGGTTCTCCAACCCGGACACCGCAGCACGATTCTGGGAAAACTGGTCAGTAGGGCATGAGAATGGATGCCATCTATGGTTAGGTCCATTTTGGGAAGACGGACACGGCAGGTTTTCGATGGACGGTTCCAACACTAGGACTCATCGCGTCCGTTACATTCTGGCGCGGGAATCGGATATGTTCCCAGAAGCTCCGTTCGTCCGCCATCTACTTTGCAAAAATCCAGCTTGTGGGAACCCTCGCCACTTGGCTGGCGGGGATCGTAAAGATAACGCAGAGGATGAACAGTTCGTCCACGGGGTTCCAATGGGCTTTGGTCCAGGCCACGACACCGGAGGGGAACCGGGCAAAAAGTGAAGAGACCCAGCATTGACGCATGGTATTCCATGTTTACAATTGGCAAAGGCGCTTGCAATGCCCCTTTGCAATGGTTCCTTTGCTTTGGCTCCAATGCCTAGGCCCCTTTCCGATGTCTGAAATTAGAAAAAGAGGTATCCGCTTAGGTCATGAACCGTTGCTCAGGTGACCAACGGGTCGGGAGCCGATAACCGTCGGCTATCCATCTGGATGTAGGACATCGTGCCCGAGTTTGAGATAACGAACGGTATACGCATGAAGGCTAGCGTCCATTGCCGAATTCCGGCTCTCTTGCGTGTCTGCTATTTCGCATCGGGAGCGTTGAGGGCTTCTCCAAAAGACTCGATAGTCTCTCGAACAGCATCGTCGAGCTGCATCATGTAGATGCCAGTTGTCGTGCTGAGCCGCTTGTGTCTGAGCACCGCTTGGATTGTGCGCGGATCACCATGCCGACTGAGATGTGTTGCTGTGCTACGTCGAAGCTTCTGGTAGTTCAGTTTGCCAATCTTCGCGCGATCTGCTATTGGCTGAAGGTTTCGTCTGAGCCAGTTCTCTTTGTGTATCGGTGTGTTCGCAGAAGTGCCAAATATGAATTCATCGTCGTTCGGCTCGCGCTGTGCGTACACCTCCGCCAGGGCTTGGGTTATGTACTCAGGCAGAAGCAACCGCTCTGGCTCCTCCTCGGTTTTTGTGAATTCGCGGATGACGCCGCGGTAGACACTCTCACTCACAGTAAGCACACGAGTCTTCAGATCGACAGAACGCCAACGTAGGGCCAGCGCTTCACTTGGGCGCATCGCAGTCCCAAATACGATCTGCAAGAATAGCCATTCTTTGGTAGGCACGCCAAATGCTTTAGCCTCTTTAATCAGCTTGCGCATCTGCTCGAATTGCAGAAACGGTCGTTTCGGTGGGCGCGTCTTAGGCGCAGCCAGATGCCGCGCCGGGTTTGTATCGATATACCTCTGCGCTTCAGCCTCACCAAAAATTGAGCGCACGAAATGGCGCAGGTGCAGAATGACAGACCGGCTCCGTTTTTTGGCCAACTCGTTCAGCCACGCTGTTAGCTGTACGGAGTCGACATCCGCGATGGGCAAGTTGCCAAAGCGGTCGAAGATGATCTCTAGTAATTCTTCGTTCGTTGCTTTAGTGCTGGTTCTCCAGCGTCCCTCATGCAACACTTTCCATCTCTGCTCGGCGAAGCCTTTGACGGTTGTTTGTGAATCACCCGTGATGCCGAGCTTCTTTACCAGCAGTTTCGCGAGTTCTTGCTTTGCCTGAGTTTTGGTCATTACCTTTACTGACCCGAGCTTCTCAGACTCCTGCACCCTGCGCTTCTTTCCTGTTGTTGGATCAATCGGCCATCGGCTCCAATGTCCAAGCCATGAGCCGGATTCAGGCTTGACGTATCCGCGCTGCACTTTCATCTTTCAGCCTCCATGCTGAGTGATGACTGCTAGCGCTGAGTGTGTGCTGAGGAAGGAGACTTGTATGTGACGCAAGTCACTGAAAAGATGGAGCGGGAGACCGGGATCGAACCGGCGACATCCAGCTTGGGAAGCTGGCGTTCTACCGCTGAACTACTCCCGCTCGGCGATTCTTAGCTTACCACCGGCGTCATTGGCTCACAACCGAACAAGGCCTTCAACCGCGAAGGACACGAAGGTTCACGAAGGACACCCTTGTGCCTCGTTCGTGCCCTTCGTGGTTGTCAAATTTCTTTCCGGTCGTGAAGGGAGCCTTTATTCGTGATTAAATAGCCAATTCGTTCGGGTGAAAAGAACTATGAAACTTCGTCCCTCCACTCCCTCTCGTCGGAAGTTTCTGCAAAACGCGGTGGTCGCCAGCGCGGCTACCACGCTCTATCCAGTACTCGGGGCCGCCCGCGAGATCTCGGCCGCAACCAAGTCAACTCCCCAGGATGTAAAGCCATTCGAACTCGACGAAATCACAATCGCCGAATTGCAGGATGGGATGAATTCTGGCCGATTTACGGCTCGCTCACTCGTCGAGAAGTACTCGGCGCGCATCGATGAGGTCGACAAGCACGGACCTGCCGTGAATGCGGTGATCGAAATGAATCCTGATGCCATGTCAATCGCCGATGGACTTGATCGCGAGCGCAAAGCTAAAGGTCCGCGTGGACCGTTGCATGGAGTACCGGTTCTGATCAAGGACAACATCGACACCGCCGACCGCATGATGACCACTGCAGGCTCGCTGGCGCTGGTCGGTTCAAAACCACCGAAGGATTCGTTTGTCGCCCAAAAGCTGCGTGCCGCGGGAGCGGTAATTCTTGGCAAGACCAATTTAAGCGAGTGGGCCAACATTCGCTGCAGCCATTCGACCAGCGGTTGGAGCGGCCGCGGCGGTCTTACGAAAAATCCTTATGCATTGGACCGCAATCCGTGCGGATCGAGTTCGGGTACAGGTGCAGGCATCTCCGCAAACCTCGCTGCGGCGGGCATCGGCACGGAAACGGACGGCTCAATCGTCTGCCCTTCGTCGGCGAACGGTCTCGCCGGTATTAAGCCTACGGTCGGCCTCGTCAGCCGAAGCGGCATCATTCCAATCTCCCACAGTCAGGACGGCGCTGGTCCGATGTGCCGCACCGTTCGCGATGCGGCGATCCTGCTGAGCGCGCTTACGGGCGTCGATCCCGAAGACGCGGCTACATCCGCCGGCGCTGGAAAATCACAGACCGACTATGCACAATTTTGCGATCCTAACGGACTCAAGGGTGCCCGCATCGGCGTCGCACGTAAGTACTTCGGATTCAACGACGCAGTCGATGCCTTAATGGAACAGTCGATTGATGTAATGAAGAAACAAGGAGCCACAATCGTCGATCCAGCCGATGTAGAAACGCTGGGTAAGTTCGATGAAAGTGAACTGTTGGTCTTTATGTATGAGCTCAAGGCTGACCTGAATGCCTATCTAGCGCGTTTGGGTCCGAGTGCGCCCGTGCGTACCCTGAAGGACATTATTGAATTCAATGACCGCAACCACTCCATGGAGCTGCCTCACTTCGGCCAGGATTTGTTTCTGAAAGCGGAGAGCAAGGGCCCACTTACCGAGAAAGCCTATCTAGATGCTCTGGCCAAGAATCATCAACTTGCGCGCGCCGAAGGCATCGATGCGGTCATGGAAAAGAATCATTTAGACGCACTTGTCGGCCCCACCGGAGGGCCTGCCTGGCTCACTGATCTGGTGAATGGCGATCACTCGGCCGGAGGCAGTTCGAATTCGGCCGCAGTCGCTGGTTATCCCAATATCAATGTGACTGGTGGTTACATCTCAGGCCTGCCGGTCGGTGTCTCGTTTTTTGGACGGGCGTGGAGCGAACCCACCTTAATCAAAATTGCGTACTCTTTCGAACAAGCGACCAAGGCTCGGCAGGCACCGCGATTTCTGCCGACGATCGGTCTGTAATAGTACCGGTGTGCAATCGAGAAAGACTTTTCTAGCTCGCGCGAATCTAATTTTCGTAACTTTCCCGCGCTTCCATGTTAGCCTTTTGCCTATGAGGGGGTACTAAATGACCAACCTGAATAAGGTAGTCACTTCCCTACGGAGTGAGTACTCCCGTCTTCAAAAGGAGATGGAGAGAGTAGGGAAGGCATTAGATGCCCTCGGTCACGCAAACGGCGCCGGATACAGGAGAGTGAAACGCGTCCTGAGCAAGGAAGCCCGTGAGCGGATCGCTGAGGCACAAAGGCGACGCTGGGCCAAAGTGCGGAAACAGGCCAAGCAAGCTAAGTCGTAAGCAGTCTTTCGCAAGCACCGCAGACGGCCTCGTTCGAGTCTTTACATAAGAGTGTTACGGACGGGGCCCAAGCGGAGCATCTGTCTAAAGGCAATCCTCATCATCTAAGTCCACCTGAACCATTTCAACGCCAGCGCGAACGAAATCCCGCCCCAGACGATCATCACGAGCAAACGCGGCCATTGGTGGAAAAACGGTGTGCCTTCCAGAATGCTGGCGCGCAACGCATCGTTGAGTGCTGTAAGCGGCAGTGCTTTGATCAGTGGATGAATCACAGCGGGGAAGCGCTCATAAGAAAAGAAGACGCCAGAGAAAATCCACATCGGCATCATCACCAGGTTGATGAGTCCGCTAACGCTCTCGATCTTCTGTGCGCGGCTCGCCGTCAGCAACCCCACGCCACCGAAAGTCAGTGAGCCGATTGCGGCGATCAACGCAATTGAGCCAACGGATCCCAGCACTCGCATGTGAAAGAACAGTACGCCGAAGATGAGCAGCAATCCGACTTCGATGATCATCAGGATCAAGCGGCTGGAGGCCAACGCGAGCAGGAAATCCGTGCGGCGCATGGGCGTGCCCACGAAACGCTTGAGCAGTTTTCGCTGACGCATGTCGACTAGCGCGAACCCGATCCCCCACATGCCAGAGTTCATCAGGTTCATACCCAACAGCCCGGGGATCAGGAAGTCGATGTAACGAGAGCCCGGTTCGGAGGAAGCGACAGCATAGGTTGGTACTGAATCTCTCCTGCCAGCCTCAGCTTGCAGAGCGTCGTTGACCTCGGTTCTTGCCAACACGCTCTCAGGCCGCGCGGGATCGAAGACGTAGCGTATGGTTCCGTTGCCTCCCGGTTCCATTACCAGGTCGAACTTGCCGAGACGGAATCCCTGATGCGCGTTGTCCTCGTTCAGCACGTGAACTTTGAATTGATCGTGCTTCGGAGACTGCTCAAGCAGCGCTTGCAACCGCGGCGAACCTGGCGTTTCCACAATCGCGACTGACACGGCGTCGCCCGGCTTATTGCGGAAGGCGATTCCCAATCCGAGAGCAAGCAAAAGAGGAAAGACGAATACCCAGAACACGACTTCCGGTTCCCGCTTCAGTTCCAGCATGCGCGCCATCAGCAGATGGCGATAGCCGGACCAGCGGCCATTTGGGCGCGAGGGAGTAGAAGGTGATGGTTCCTTCTTAACCGGTGTTTCCTGGGCAACGCTCATAAGGCTATTTGGTCATTGAATCGTTTAGTCATTTGATCAATGCAACCACCGCGAAGAATAATGGCGTCTTTCATTGATTAAATGACTAACTGTCTAGATGACTAATTCGCTTGTCTTGGCTTCCATTTATTCAAAAACTCCGCTAGCACCTCGGCGGTCAACACGCGAGCATCTTCAAATTCGCCATTCTTTTGACTCACCACCAATTTGCCGTCACTGTCAGCAACAGCGATTGCGGGAATACCTTTCTTCAAAGGAATCTCGTATTGCGCAACGAGATCTGCATTTTTCTCTTCTTCCGGTCCGAGATCAACATGCACAACTTCGTAGTTCGCCACGATCACCGGGGCCAATTCGGAACTTTGAAACGCCAGGTCGAGCACGTGACAGTCGAAGCACCAGTTGGCACCGAAAACCAGGAGCAGTCGCTTGCCCGATCGCGCGGCGCGCCCTTCGGCTTCTCTAATTTCCACGTGCGCATCTGCGTCGGCGGGATAGATATTCTTCGCCATGCTCGACGGCTGTTTAAGACTGGGAGCGTCGGTGCGCTCCACGGCGATTAGCCGCCAAACATCTCCCTGCTGCTGCCACGATTGATCATCCGTGATGTTCAGTGTCTGCCCGTTAAGCAAAAGCACGCGCGCGCGAAAAATAAAACTGTAGTGGCCGTGGCGAATCGTGTTGCGGACGACCTCGACGTCAATACCGCGCGGCTTCAGTCCGAGCCAGAAGCTTGTGTCAGCCTCGGCGTCGTGCATCACCGAATTCACGCGTACTTGCGCTGCAGGGTTTGTGCTGTAGAAGCTCTTCAACGTAGCGGCATCCTGGGCCAGAATTGCCGCCTTCCACTGCTCAAATGGGAATGGAGACGCATCTGCGATCTGAGACCGTGCGTTCGTCGTCGAAACCGCTAACACGATAGTCACAGCGAGCGTGGCCAGCCGAGTCATAAGAACTCTTTCCTTATCGGACTACTCTTCCCGCAAATGCCTCCCAGTCAGCCTTACAAATACATCTTCCAGGCTTGCCTGCCGCGTCGTGAGGTGTTGCAGCTGTCCAGCCTGTTTATCGATCTCATCAAGCAGTGCTGGAATCGTCAGATGCGGCTGCTTTACGTTTAATGCGATCATGCCTTCGTCTTCTCGTACGGACTCCACGCTCGGCAGCGCACGCCACGTCGGCAGCGAAGCCGCATCGTGATTGCCGCTGACTGAAAATTCCACGACGTGGTGGCCACCCAGACGGTTGATCAAGTCAGGGGGCGACCCTTCCGCAATGACTTGTCCATGATCGACAATCGCAAGCCGGTCACAAAGCTTTTCGGCCTCATCCATGTAATGGGTGGTCAGCAGAACGGTGCCGCCGTTCTGCTGGAAGACACGAATAATGTCCCATAACTGGCGCCTGCTCTGCGGATCGAGTCCGGTGGTCGGCTCATCAAGGAAGAGAATCCTCGGATTGCAGACGAGCGCTGTGGCTACAGCCAACCGCTGGCGCTGCCCTCCTGAGAGCTTTCCAACCCACGAATCTGCTTTCTCTATGAGTTGCAACTGCTCCATAACTTCTTCGCTCGGGCGGGGCTGGCGGTAAAAGCTGGCGAAAAGCTCGATGGTCTCCCGAACAGTGAGTTTCTCGGAGAGTCGGGTCTCCTGTAGCGATATACCCAGCCATTCGCGCATCTCTCGTTCGTTTTCGTTCCAACTATGTCCAAGAATCGAAACTTGTCCTGAGGTTGGCTGAAGCAGGCCCTCCAGAATTTCGATCGTCGTAGTCTTGCCTGCGCCGTTGGGGCCCAGGAGCCCAAAGCATTCGCCCGCTTGGATTTCCAGATTGAGGCCGCGCACGGCCTCGACCTTGCCGTCGTAGGTCTTACGGAGGTCACGACACTGGATGGCAACGGACATACGGGGAACTGAGTCGATGCACGAGGAGTCGGCAGTATAACACCGGCCTGGTGGGAAGAGAGGGGAATGCCCTGCCCCAAAGTGGACCAGAAATGCGTAGGTTACTATCGTTTCTCCCAAAACATGCAAAACCGTGATTTCGCTCACAAAGTGTCGTGATGTCGGCCATTTGCCCTATCGGAGCGTTGAACGAAGATGTCCTTGGAATGTGACCGCTTAGCGCGTTTCGGACTGAAATGGCACGGCGGTTGAAGGAGGAGGCAGGGAGGTTCCGATGGGCACAATTGAGATCCATGAGCCGGAAATAAAGGAAGTCAAACCAGCTGGCCGTCCGGGCGCCGCAGTCCTGCCGAAATCAAGCATCGTGTGGGGGCCGGCAGCTGCTCCTAGAACCATGTTTTCTGACAGCCTGCTGGATTTTGGAAAGCAGAACAAGCGCCATGCGCTCGCGACCACTACTTCTTTTATTTTAAATTGCTTGGTTGTCGGCGTGATGTTGATCGTGCCCTTGATGTTTACCGAGACCCTACCGAAGGCTCAATTGCTGACATTCCTTGTGGCGCCTCCTCCTCCGCCACCACCGCCTCCGCCAGCCGCCGAAGCCGTTCAGAGAGTGGTGCGTCAGATTCAGACCGACTTGCTCAACACGGGTCAGCTGCGCACACCGAGCCGGATTCCGCAGAGGGTGCAGATAATTCACGAAGAAGAGGCGCCACCGCCATTGGCAGTGGCTACCGGTGGTGTTGTGGGAGGCGTCCCAGGAGGGATTCCCGGAGGATCGGCAGGGGGTGTCATCGGAAGCATCCTCAGTTCCACGGCAGCTGCGGTTCCCAAGTTCCAGCCCGTGGTTCCGCAACGCGTGCGCATCTCGCAGGGCGTGACCCGAGGGCTATTGGTCCATCGCATAGAACCTTCGTATCCGCCGTTGGCGCGCGCCGCGCGTGTGCAGGGCGATGTTGTTCTGACCGCCGTGATCAGCCCTAACGGTGATATTGAGAACCTGCAATTGGTCAGCGGACACCCAATGCTGGTTCCGGCAGCAATTACAGCGGTGAAGCAGTGGCGGTATAAACCCTATTTGTTGAACGGGCAGCCGGTGGAGGTAGAAACCACGATTACGGTGATCTTCTCCCTGTCGTCGTAAAGGGAGAAAGGCCTCTTCGATGCCAGGAGTGAAATGACAATGCCTGCGGAACACACATATCGCGTTTCGGCTTGGTGGACATCTGGCCGCACCGGACTTGCCAAGTGCGAGTCGTCGCCTAACACGATCCATTTCTCGGAGGCTGCGGAGTTGGGAGGCCTGCAAGGCCGCTGGACACCGGAGCAATTGCTGCTCTGCTCGCTTGCCGGCTGCTTCACAACAACGTTCCACGATGTCGCCCGCAGTGCGAATTTCGAGTACACCGACTTAGAAGTGGAGATCGAAGGCAGTGTTCGCCGTAGTCGAACTGCGGGTTGTAACTTCAACGAAATCTTGATTCGACCGAGACTGACCGTCCATTCCGAGGAGCAGTGTGAGGCTGGTCTCCAACTGCTTCGGCGCACGAAATCCATTTGCATGATTTCGCGCGCCATCACGGTTCCTCAGACCCTGGAACCGGTAGTGGAAATTGTAAAGGTTCCGGTCGAGGGTTGGACCGCACAAGATGCGGCGGTAAAGATTGGGGTGTAACGCCGGGCTCGTATTCGAGACGAGGGGGTGCGTATGATGTTCTCCTACAGACTAGTACGTCTGATTGAATCTCACGCTGACGCGCTCGCCGCCGGCCTGGAAGAAAAAGTTCACGGCTCTGCGCAAATCATTCATTTCCGCCAGATTCCCGCGCACGAATTGCGGGAACGCGTTTACGAGATCTACCGCCACCTCGGCGAATGGCTGTTGGGCAAGAACGAACTCGATATCGAGCATCGTTATCGCGAAATCGGAGGTCGCCGGGCTAACCAGGGAATTCCATTCAGCGAGGTGATCCACGCGATTGTTCTAACCAAAGAGAACCTCTGGGAGTTTCTGAAAAGTGAAGCCGTGATCGACCACGCAATTGAGATCATGGGCGAACTGGAACTTCTGCAGATGCTGGAAATGTTTTTCGACCGGGCGATTTATTATGCCGCTGTGGGGTATGAGGAAGAAGTTGCCCGTCAAGGGCACGAAACGGGGGCGTTGCGGGCAAGCTAGGAGACTAAACGAGGATGTCGATGTCATGGGAGATGGAATACAAAAAGCGGCTGAAGACGGCGGACGAGGCCCTGGGGTGCGTCAAGTCCGGGATGCGGGTATACATTCAGCCCGGATGTGCCGAGCCTGAAACCCTGGTGGAGGCGCTGATCCGGCGTGCCCCAGAGCTCTTCGACGTAGAAATCGTACACATGATGACTATGGGGTGCGCGCCCTATGTGGCTCCGGAAATGGCGGGCCACTTCCGGCACAACGCCATGTTCATCGGCGCCAACGTGCGTGATGCCATTAATGAGGGCCGCGCCGACTACACCCCCATTTACCTGAGCGAGATCGAAGGACTGTTCGAGAGCGGACAGATGCCGATCGATGTCGCGCTCATCGAAGTGTCTCCGCCTGATTCCCATGGCTTTTGCAGCTTCGGCGTCGGCGTAGATACGACGCTGACCGCCGCCAGGGTAGCCAAGCACGTTGTTGCGCAAGTCAACGACAACATGCCGCGGACCTATGGCGACAGCTTCATTCATGTCGACGACATTAGCGCCTTCGTCGAAT
>DATFQQ010000251.1:0-4351 GCA_035264195.1 Candidatus Sulfotelmatobacter sp.
CGTGATGGTCCCGGCCAGTTCCCCGGTTGTTGTCGTCTGCGCTCGCAGCAGCGAAGCGGAGACCGCCAAACACAACAACAACATTGTTGGAACAATGCGTCTCAACATGTTTTCTTTGCCTCTCAACAATCTGTTTCGCGCGCACAGACATCACAGTGCGGGGATGTCCCACGCAAGCAAGTCCACGTCAACGCCACATATCAGAGGTGCAACGATGAGGCCATAACATCGAAAGGAGACACATGCTTTCAGGACAGCTACTTGGAATGCGAGAAGTCAGGCGAGAAATGTTTTGTTGCTATGGAATGCAATAGAAGCAAAGGGAGTTGACGTACGGGAAAACGTAGGAAAAAGACAAGTCGCGAAAAACGTTTGAGTACGTGAGAAAACAAAACGCACCCGACGCGATGTCTGAATGTTCAGCGAAGTTCTGCGCAGTTGTGAGGATGTTTATTTCAGAAAGCGAAACAGTCGCGGATCAACACGTCCAAGCAGAGTGACCTCATATGAATTGTCAAGAATTGTGTGGGTCTTCAAACCCGTGAGGTGGTCATCGGCGCAAACGCAACGCCGGAAATCGCACGGCCACGATCAGCGCTCTGATTTGTCGGGATCCCTGCCCACTGCGCTTATTTCTTTGCGCCGACCGTGCTCAAACACTTCGAATACAGCTCGAGCAACTTTTCGGCATAATCTTCGGGCTTGGCAGCGGCGCCCGAGCCCTGGAAACCCACGCCGCTGGAAGTGACACGCCCGTAGCCGGTGGTCATGGCGACAAATTTCATGAGATCGAGTGCGATATCTTCATTGCGGCGCGCGGCGCCCGAACCGGTGGCGGGTGCTTCTTCCATGATTCCTTCTCCTCTACCAGAAATGACGGGGATTTCGTCGTCTTCCTCAAAATCCTGCATGCGATGGATGATGGCGAGGCTCATGACGACGGTTAAGAACCGCTCGTAGCGATGATAGCAGAGCGGGCACGGGCTCGTTTTGGCAGCTGCTTGTCATTCCGAGACGGCAAAGCCGTCGAGGAATCTGTTGTCGCGTGCAGCGGATCTGCTGCCGGCAAACAGCAGATTCCTCCCCTTCGACTTCGCTCAGGGTCGGAATGACAAAACGTTGGATAGACGAAAAACGTCGCCGTAACGCTACGCTTGTTCCGCCAGCAAGCGTACCTTCTTGCCAAAGACTGCTCCGTGCGCCCACGATGCGGGGCCGATCAGAGCATACGTCCAGCCCGCCCAATCCGGATGACGGAATGCCAGGCAGAACGAGATGACGGCGATGACCGCCATAATCAGGTTCTCCTGCGCGGCGTGCCGCGTCTCGCCCACTTCCACCGCGGTCAGATCCAGTTCACGGCGCAGTTTGTAGGCGTGGATGTACATCAGCAGAAACAACACGAACACTGCCGCGAAGCCGACAGCATAAATGCGCATGACCACCGAGGCTTGTGCCCAGCTGAGGGCACTCTCCGGAAGCGCTCCGATGATTTGTAGAAACAGTGTGGTAAATACAAACTTCAGCGGATACACGTAAAAGAGAACCACGAAAAGAAGCGCGACATTCAGGAAGACGGTGTAATTGTCTTCTAATCCGTAGCGCCGCGAAAAAATGTAGTGTGCGCGCCAGATCAGCACCAGCTGCGCGAAGCAGATGGCGAAGGGAACGAATCCACGCATGGCCGCCATCAGTTCGGTGTAGTTGCGCGGCACCTCGAGGGAGACGACGAGCAGGGTCAATGCAAACCCGAAGACCACGTCGCAGAAGGCCTCCAGACGAGTGATCTCGCCGCTACGCCAGCGGAAATACTTCTCGGGCAGCAGACCGCGGCGATGCTCCGACGCCATCTCGGGCTGTGCCGATTCTTGAGTCTGAGGAGTAGATACGGCCACAGAAGTTTGGCCCTCATCTTGTGACGGATCGTGATGGTTGCTGGTCATGGTGTTGGGATTCTGCCGCTTTCCCGCCAAGCTTGCAAGGCTCGCGGTTGTCATTCCGAGACGGCGAAGTCGTTGAGGAATCTGTTGTCGCGTGCAGCGGATATGCTGCCGGCAAACAGCAGATTCCTCCCTCCGGTCGGAATGACAAAGCGAGGGAGACTACGGCGATGGAACTAATGTCTGCCGGAGATGACAGTGCGAAGAAGCCAAAAGACGCCGTTGATAAAGCACAAGATAACGGTAAGCCACGCTCCCCATCTGCGTTGCTCTTCGGTCATCGAGGATTTCGGTGCAGTTGGACGTGGTTTGTCTGTCATCGCCTTCCTGAGCCACATCAAACCGCCAAAAAGCCACCCCACACCAGCCAAAATATCAATGGAACGCATGGCGAGCGATTATAACCCCGTCATTCCAGAGAAATCGTCCAGCCAATTTCCGTGATTGATTAAACCCATCAGGCGTTCGCGCAAGTGGGTCACAGGAGAAAGATTTTACTCAGGGTAGATGAATGTAATCGCGATCTTGCGCCAACGTGAGCATTCATTTCACTTCCACCTTGATGATCTCCGTGCCCACATAAGTTATTCTGGCCTCGACGCCATTGTGAATGAAACCCTTGTTCCATTCAGAGTTGAACGTTGTTGAACCCCAGCCACTGCCGTATTCAAAGTGCACGCCATTCACCACGAAACTTTCGGTACCGTGGCCCTTTGGCGGCATCGGTATGAAGTCGCTGACGACTCCTTCACTGACGGAATAGGAATGCTCCGTAAAAGCCTTTTGAATGTGGCGGTATTCGAGGTACATCGAAGCGAAGAACCCAGCGGCTGCAAAGATGACGGCAACACTGAAAAGGCGACTTTTGACGAGCCACATTAAAGAGTGACAATCGGGTAGGAACTGAAATAGATTCTCATTTTCTTAACCGTGTGTTTGCAAAGAGGTGAGAGAAAGTCGAGGCTACGATGATTGAGGGCATACATCTCGATTTTAAGTCGTCCGAAATCAAGAAGCACTTGCTTGAGCGGATGCGGCATCACAAAGAACGCGAAGTCTTTTACCTCACTCAGATAAGAAGAGTGAGAAAGTCGGGAGCAGACCGAGCGGGATATATTAACCCGGTCTCAGCTTTGGAGAAGAAAGTCGAATCTCATCGTGAGCGCCGTGACTTGTTTGCAGTAATGGCGCAGCACCTCATTCCAAATGAAGTTTATCGACTGACTGAAACAGATCTGGGACACATCGAATTGCCAGGTAGATCTTATAACAGATGGCACCTGGGTTGAGTCCCAAGAGACAGATACATACCGATGCAGCTAAGAGCAGCGGCGGAAGAATTCTCGACTGCTGTAACCAGCCTTAGCACTCATCGACCTCGCGCGAAGCGATGGATTCCCGTTGGGTCATTCTCTGGATACGGCCGTCGAGGGGGCGTGGTGCCTCCCATGGCGCGTCGCACGCGTTCCATCACGAATTCCACGTCGGTGATGTAGCTTCGCATCGCTGAGGTCGTCCAACCGTGTCGCTCGAACACTTCGAGAATTTGCTCGCCCTTTAAGGCATCAGAGGCCTGTACGTGACGGATCGGCTGCATGGTGTCCGCGCCTCCTCCGAGCACCTGGCTGAATGCCGACGTCGTGATATCGCTAATCCAGTGAGCGACGCCGCTGTGAGCGGAGACTTCGCCAGCCAGTGCATCCACAGTGGCAGCCGGCAAGTAAAGCAGCAATCCTTCGGTGATCATGAGCGCCGAGGACGAACCCGCCGCCTCATACATAACGCGCCGCTGTGCCGCATCGTTCAGATCAACGGTGAGGCGTTCGCGTCGGCAGTGTGATCTCTCGCCCGACATGAGGCGTTCTTTGTAATCGAGCACGTCAGCGAAGTCGATTTCGATCCAGCGCAGATCCGGCGAAAGCTCGAGACGCCAGGGGCGGGTGTCGAGGCCGCAGCCGACGCTGAGCACAGTCGCGATCGGATACTTTGCAAGAGCTTCCAGCAGCAACTCGTCGACGAAGCGCGTGCGAATGGCGAGTCCGAGACGCAGTACGTTCCCGTGAGGCATATCGCAAAGAATCGCTACTCCGCGCTCTCCCGCGAGCCGTGCCGCGAACGGATCACGCACAAAGGCATCCTCAAGTTCGGTCTCGTGAGCACGGCAGGCCGCGACCATCAGGGCTGTGTCGCTGACGTGGGTGATCTTTCCATCGATTTCAGGCATAAGACTAATCATCATAACTGCGATAGGCGGCGGTTTCACAGGGGACATTGGGAGGGTTTGAAGTCCGGCAGATGGCGACAGCACGGCCAGCTCTCGTCGCATCGATGCGATCACTGTGATCGCCCTCTTTCAACAGGCACCTCCTTTCCGCAGATCGCACGGCACGAACTCAAAAGAAAAGGCCGCC
>DATFQQ010000252.1:0-64801 GCA_035264195.1 Candidatus Sulfotelmatobacter sp.
TCGTGCAAGTAGCCGCCGCGCTTGAGTGCCAGGATGGAATCTTCGTCCATTCCGAGGTGGCGGCCGAGATCAATGGCGTGCGAAGCGAGGCGCTCGCAATGGCCCTCGGTATAAGGATCCCGGCCTTCAACGATAAGGCCCAGTGTGCAGAGCACGGAGTCAGCGGTTTCGAGTTCGTCGGTGAATTCCTTCAGGCGGAGGAGCGATTTCACGCGGGCGATCAGTTCCTCCGCCAGAACTGGCTTGTTCAAAAAATCGTCAGCACCAGCCTCGATGCCTCGCACCTTGTCACTGCTGTCACTGAGTCCTGTGATCAGGACAAACGGAATGAGGCGGGTGGCCGCATTCTCTTTGAGCGTACGGCAGAGATCATAGCCGGACTTGCCCGGCATCATCACATCGGAAAGGATCAGGTCTGGAGCATGGCGGCGGACTTCGGCTTCGGCCTGTTCGGCGTTGGAAGCGGTTACCACGGTATATCCGCGGATGGTCAGTAGTTGGCTCATCAGCCCGGCGATACTGGGCTGGTCATCAACGACGAGGATACGCGGAGTGCGCCGCCTTGGTAACAAGTCCCCCATACCCTGATAAGAAGCCACCCTATCCTCCTCAGTTGTCCGAGCCTTCAGGCCGGGGGCACGAGGCGGAAGAGAGACACTCATGACAAAACCGTTTCACTTGCTGAGTTTGGGAACGCCTACTGTTCTAGATTCTACCGCCAATTGCAGATTTGTGGCGGGCCTCTAGAGTTTTTAAACCCTACCACTAGATGAAAGTTTTTGCGATTCCCACTTCGGTACGCTCCTCGACTAAATGTGAGCAGCGACCTTGCTGCAGTTGCTTCGAACTTCTAGCCTCGTATTATGCGGCGAAGTTTGAGATTCCAATTGGCGGTGGCGTTGTTGCACGGAATATTTTTCACGTGTGTCGCCCAGTCGGCAGCTAAAGTCCACGTGATTGCATTCGGTAAATGGATGACAGTGTCGTGGAATGGCGGTACCAGCGTGGACGGCAAGGTTTCAATCATCAGGATCCGTGCTCTAATTGTCGACGGCCGGGTGAAAGAGTATGTGCTGGGCGCTTCCCATGAAGTGACCGAACGATTATTTGCGGTGCGTCGCGTGTTTCGCGTTAACGACGGCCTGCCCGAGGATTCGGCGCCGCGCTGGGAATGGCAGCGCGGTGGATGGTTGCTAGTCGATCGACTCACGGGGCGTATTTCGGTCATTAATCTTCCTGAATTCGACGCGTTCTATTCGGCTGCCAGCTGGTATCGCGATTATGTCGCCTACTGTGGCGTGGACGACGACGGAAGGAAAACGTTCGCGGTCGTAGCGCAACTCAGCCGTCGTAAGCCCGTTCTGAAAAAGACTCTCTCGGAAGGCGTGGCGGAGGATGCAGCACCTGACTCGGCTTGTCCGGCGCCCGTATGGCAACGAGGGCCCGTGCGGGTGAGTTTTCAGACAGCTGGCGGGGCGAAGGAAACGTACGCGATTCGCGGCCACATCGTGGACCTGGTGAATGATGCCGAGGTTGAGGACGAATAGCCGATTGCAGCGTTTTCACCTTGTAGCGGCGATTAACGATTTCTGTGCGAAGCCTGGAAGTGGCCGGAGAATGGCTATGCCCGTTCCCACCAAAGTGGATATTGTGGACGCTCAGACATCCCTTTAGTGTTACCCCTCTGAGACTGGACTTCTCAGTGCTCAAACTTCACATTGCAGGTTCAGATGGTGAGACCCCACCTCGGGCGTCATGTTTATGGACTGGCCGCTGTGCTCTTTGGCGTTGTCGCATTGGTCTGGCACGACTTTAATATTTGGCAACAGATTCGGGCCCTTGGGGCTGTAGAGCACCGCGGCATGCTTGTTTACATCTACGCCGCGGTCGAACTCCTTGGCGGAATTGCGATTCAATGGCGCAGAACGGCGCGAGACGGCGCGGCCATCTTGGGTGTAGTCTCTCTTGTTTTTGCATTGCTGTGGGCGCCTTCCATCGCTGCCAGTCCCCAGGTTTACGATTTTTGGGGCAATTTTTTCGAACAGTTTTCGCTTGTGTCCGGGGCATTGATCGTCTATGCGACGGTGGGTGAGACCGCCACAAAACGATCTGCAATGCTGGCTCGGATTGGTTATATCTGCTTCGGACTCTGCGTTATTTCATTCACTCTCGAACAGCTCTTTTATCTTTCCGGTACAGCGTCGTTCGTTCCAAAGTGGATCCCTCCATCGCAAATGTTCTGGGCGGTAACGACCACGATTGCATTTGGGCTCGCCGCGTTGGCCCTGTTTTCGGGATTTTGGAACCTTCTGGCTTCCCGACTTTTAACTGCCATGATCATCGGTTTCGGATTGTTCATCTGGCTGCCTGCGCCTTTCGTCGATCCACACAAGCAGATCAATTGGGCAGGCAATGCTGAGAATCTGGCAATCGCTGGAGCGGCGTGGATTGTGGCGGATTATCTTGGTCAGAGTCGCGCTGCAGCCAGGAGTGTGGTGGCTGAGGGTGCCGCGGGTAGTGAATCTTTCGGGATGAAGCCGATTCGAGGGTAGGGATGTTTCGACTCCGCTCAACATGACAAAATTGTGAATCAGTCTCCCGCGGCTTCTACTGCGGGCATTTCCTCAGGCACGACTTTTTCTTTTACCTTTGCACTCGTAACCAGAATGACCGAGAGAACTACGATCGTGCTGCCCGCCAGGATAAAACGATCGACCTTTTCGTGAAGTATCAGCCAGCCTAGAAAAACTGCGACTACTGGATTCACGTAAGCGTAGGTGGAGACCTTTGATGTGGGTACATGATCGAGCAGCCAGATGTATGCGGTGTAGCCGATCCAGGAGCCGCAGACGACGAGATAGCCGGTAGCGGCGAGGCTGCGCGGCGCCCACACCACGTGCGCGAAATCTCCATTCGCCACGGCGAAGATAAAGTTCCCGATTCCTGCGGCGAGGATCTGCCATCCTGTTGCGCCGAAGACGTCCATGCCCGACTGCCAACGTTTTGAAAGTACCGAGCCGAGTGCCCAGCTAAAGGATCCAGCGATCAGGCTGATCGAGGCGATGAGTTCGCGGTGGCCGAGACTGCCGGCCTGCAATTCTGGCCATACCAGCACAAACAAGCCGACGATTCCCAGTGCCAGCCCAGCCTTGCCGCGGCTCGAAATGTGGTGATCACCAAGCAGAAGTGAATCGAGAACAAGAAACCACAACGGCGTGATGGCGATAATCAGCGCAGACAGGCCAGAAGACACAGTGAGTTCGGCATAGGAGAGCGTGAGGTTGCCTCCCATCAGCAAAAGGAGGCCAACGATAGACGACAACGCGATCTGCTTGGGCGAGTAGAGAATTCTATGTCCCGTGGCGGCGCACACTGCCAGCATGACCACACCCGCTATCGAGAATCGCAATCCGCACATCAGTGCTGGCGGGATGGTTTGTACCGCGATGTCGATGGCGAGGTAAGTCGAGCCCCAAAACAGATACACAAGTCCGAAGGCAAGAAACACCATCCACCGGGTTGGGTGTTGAGCAGGACGCATGGATTTTTCAGGATTACAGGGGAAACTACAAGATATCAGAGTATGGAGAAGCGGAAGCCGATTCTAAAAGTTGAGGGCTGTGCCAAGGCAGGCAGGAAGCAGATTCCTCCACTTCGCGATCGGAATGACAAATGCTTAGGAATCTTTGAACTATCTTTGTACCGCGGGTCCGCCGAGGAAGGACGCTGAGATAGCCATCTAATGGCGAACAAAAGGCGAATATGTTATATTTTTCGCCGCTATGGCTCGGCGCCCGGATCTCGAGAAACGTGAGGAGATTTGGAGCCGCAAGGACTTGGACGAGATGCAGCATAACCTTTCACTGCTCAGCGAACAGGGAGTGCGGGAGTTTTATCAGAGGGCATATCGGGAGTGCGCCATCATCAACTCGCGTACATTTCCGCCGGCGCGGGCAATTCAGGAGTTGGTCCAGGCGTGGAAGCAATTGCGCAAGTGGCGGCGATCGTAGGCATTCCCAAGGGTAATCTTTCGGTTTTTCGGAGCTGGGAGTGTTTCCCCACGGGATTTATCCCCAATGAGCGCATGGTTAAGGAAACCAGGAATCGAGTACCCTGAACAGCAAGAGTAGGGACTTCCGTCACTCAAAGGGGGTTCCGTCCGCCGGATGTTCCCAGCTATAATCAACTAGATGTTGACTGACTGCGATGCTGCGGAAGAATCCCAATTCGCATTTGCCCGAGTGCTGGCTGCACTGCCTGGTGTGTCCACGGCGGTATCGGGCGAATTTGCCTTCACGGCTGCGTCCTTCTCTCTTCGGTAGCGACTAGTTCTCTCCTCCGCGTGATTCTCCTCGGTGTTTCTGATAGCACGCTTGAACCAGAGCTGCACCCGAGGTCCGACTAAACGACAACTGGCTAGGAACCAACTGGCTGCTGCCTTACGGAGGAAATCCCATGACGACCAAGACGATGACCGCTACGATCGGTCCCAAAATTAGAACTGCCCTGCCTGGGCCGAACGCCAAACGGGTGCTCGAGGGCGATGAGAAGTATATTTCGCCGTCCTATACCCGCTCTTATCCGATGGTTGCCAAGAGCGGCCGCGGCATTGTTGTAACCGACGTTGACGGTAACGAGTTTTTCGACTTTTCCGCCGGCATTGCCGTGACTTCGACGGGCCACTGCCATCCAGATGTGGTTGCTGCGATTCAGAAGCAGGCGGGCGAATTGATCCACATGTCGGGAACGGATTTTTATTACGAAAACATGGTGGATCTGGCGGCGCGGCTGTCGAAGATTGCGCCGATGAAAGGTCCGCACAAGATCTATTACGGCAACTCGGGAGCAGAAGCCATTGAATGTGCGCTAAAGCTCGCGCGATATCACACGAAGCGGCAAAACATCATTGCGTTCTTCGGTGCGTTTCACGGGCGCACAATGGGAGCGCTTTCTCTGACGGCCTCGAAACCCCAGCAACGGCGGAGGTTCTCTCCTCTCGTACCTGGCGTGACGCACGTTCGCTATCCGGATGTGTATCGCGGATGCGTGGGCGGAAAACAGGAGGCCGAGAACTTCGCTCTGGGCTGCGCGCGCTTCATTGAAGAGAAACTGTTCAAGACCACTCTTGCTCCTGAGGAGGTCGCAGCAATTTTTGTCGAGCCGGTGCAGGGTGAAGGCGGATACGTCGTTGCTCCCACGGTGTTCATGCAAGAGCTGCGGAGAATCTGCGATCAGCACGGCATCATGCTGGTTCTGGACGAGGTGCAGAGTGGCGTGGGCCGCACTGGCAAATGGTGGGCGGTCGAGCACACTGGCGTGGAGCCGGACATGGTGTGTATGGCAAAAGGAATCGCTTCGGGTATGCCGCTAGGCATTACGATGACCAAGGCTGAAGTCATGGACTGGGTTCCGGGGTCTCATGCCTCGACGTTCGGCGGAAATCCGGTCGCCATCGCCGCGGCACTCGCGACACTTGATGTGATCGAGAAGGAACACCTGATCGAGAACTCGGCGAGTGTCGGCAATCACATCATGAAGCGCATTGCGGATTGGCCCACAAAGCTGAAACTGGTAGGCGACGTACGCGGACGCGGACTGATGATCGGCGTCGAAATCGTTCGCGACAAAGTGACGAAGGAATACGGGAATGTCGAACGCGACCGAATCGTGGAGATGGCGTTCGAGAAAGGCATCCTGTTCCTAGGCTGCGGGCCGAGCACGATCCGGCTGTGCCCGCCGCTGGTTGTCAGCAAAGAAGAAGCAGACGTTGCCGTCGATGTGCTCTATGAGTGCATCGTCACGGTCGGCAAGGGCGCTTAAGAGTCTAAAGTCAGTTAATCACCAAGGGCACGCAGGTTCACGAAGGAATCTCGTTATTCGATTTCTTCGGGTAACTTCGTGCCCTCTGTGGTTTCCGGTTTCACTTCACCACCACATCCACTTCTCCGTGCTTGTCGCTAGCCTGAATCCGGACCGGGCCCGTGTCGCGTTCCAGGAAGAGGCTGAGCCGGCAGTCCTCGATGCGCAGGTCGTTAATCGAGAGTTGCGGGATGCCTTGCGGAAGGAAGGGGCGGTCGAAGGTTATGCGCTTGTTCTTCGCGTCCACTGAGATCCCAAGACAGGCCTGTAACAGCATGAAGACCGCACCCGCGGCCCAGGCTTGTGGCGAGCACGCCACCGGGTAGAGCGTTGGGCCTTGTCCATGACGCCGATCCACTCCGCAGAATAGTTCAGGTAAGCGATGTAGCTCTACGGCGCTGCTGAGGTCGAGCAGGCTCATGAGTATTCGCCCGGCAAAATCGGGGAAGCCATAACGCGCCATACCAGCGGCGATGATGGCGTTGTCATGTGGCCAGATCGATCCGTTGTGGTACGAAAGCGGGTTGTAACGGCTTTCATGACAGCCGACGGTGCGAATGCCCCATCCACTGAAGAAATCGTGGCTGACGAGAGTGTGGGCGACCAGGTTGGCTCTTTCTGGTGAGGCAATACCGGCGTAAAGGCAATGCCCTGGATTTGAGGTGCGCACCCGGCATGGCTTCTTCTCGCCGTCTAGTGCAAGAGCGTAGCTTGAGATTTCGTCGCACCAGAATGCTTCGTCGAACCGGTCCTTCAATTCTGCGGCTTCGTTTTCCAGTTGCGATTTCCGCTGGGAATCGTTCCAGGCCCCGTAAATTCGGGCTGAAGCAAGTTTTGCCGCATAGACGTAGCCTTGGACTTCGCAGAGAGCGATCGACGCCTTGGCAATCGTGCCATCGGAATGAAAGACGGAGTCACTGGAATCTTTCCATCCCTGTTGGATCAGACCTTTGTCGCCGTGAGGGGCGTACTCGATGAAGCCGTCGCCGTCTGAATCGCCGTAGCGGTCGATCCATTCGAGGGCCAAGTCAATATGCGGCCGCAAATGATTGAGCAGAGCGAGGTCGCCGGTAAAGTCGAGATATGCGCCGGCGAGCATAAGAAAAAGCGGCGTGCTGTCGATGCTGCCGTAATAGCGGCCAAAAGGAACTTCGCGGAGGTTGGCCATTTCTCCACCGCGGGTTTCGTGGAGGATCTTTCCTGGCTGAGCCTCGTTCTTGTCATCCACTTCGGTTGCCTGCGTCGAAGCCAGAAATTGCAGGACTCCCTTGGCGAGGTGTGGAGCAATCCAGAGCATCTGCATTGCTGTGATGATTCCGTCACGGCCGAAGACTGTGCTGAACCAAGGCACTCCTGCATAGGGATAATTGGTTTCTGGATTGCCAAGGGTCATCATCTCGACGTCGGCGAGCGAGCGGCGAATCCAGCGGCTGAGACGATCATTGGAACTGGTGATCTGGCAAGAACGGGAAGAGGTTGCTTTGAGTTCCGTCTCGGCCCCGGCCATCGCGCGAGCATAACCCACCGAACGCCGACGATCCCGCGGATTGCAGTCAATCGACAGGTGGAATTCCGTAGATTTGCCGGGGCGGAGGTCAGCTTCGAGGCAAAATCCTGAGGAACTGATTTGCGCAGGTTGAGAATCACATTCGATGCGAGTCTGGCGAAGTTCCCCATCGAGTCCTTCATAGCGAATGAGGATCGAGTCCTCAGAAATCTGATCGTCGAGGCGGCGGCCGCGGTGTTCGCGTCGCACGCCTCGGACTTCAAAGATGTCGACGAAATCGGAGGCCAACGAGATCTTCAAAGGGACCTTCAGACGAGCAAGACCGTAGTTGAAGATGCGGATTTCTTCGTGAGCCACGTCTTGCCAGAGAAAGCGAGAACGGACAATGTGTACCGTACCGCGAGGCACAACAATCTGGTCGCCATCGGAAACATCCACATTGGCGAGATCCGCCGTGAAGACGAAGTTGTCGGATTTGACCGTTGAACTCAGGAGCAGCGGACGAGCGTCCCACACTGCGAGGACCAACTCCGAGAGATGCCGGCACCCAAGGAAAAATATCCCGTGCTCGCCCATGCCAAGCGGTTCGATATCGCCGTAACGGTTAAATACGGCGAAGGATCTGCCATATTTGAGAACGCGTGCTCGGTCATCGGAAGGGGAAGACCCCGCGGCTATGTAGTACTGCTGGGTGGTTCCAATTTCATCCACTGCAAATCTCCATCGGTGAGTGCGATTGCCTCGGTTTCTGTTTTCGCGATTCGTTGGTAGATCGACAAGTAGTCGTTGGCCATGCGCTGGGAGGTAAATCGACGTTCGAAAGCGCGGCGGCAATCCTTGCGGTTAATTCTGGAGATGTTGGCGACGGCTTGCACTGCTTCCTCCACATTATTCACCAGAAAGCCCGAGACCTGATCGTCAATGATTTCTGGAACGGATCCAAGGGAATAGGCAATTACCGGCAGCCCGCAAGCGAGGGACTCAATCAGCACAATACCAAAGGGCTCTGACCAATTAATCGGAAACACGAAAGCCGCAGCTCTCCCCAGAAATTCGTTCTTTTCCAGGTCGCTGATTTCTCCGATGAACTCGACAAGTTCGCTCTCGAGTAGCGGCTTGATGTAGTGCTCAAAATACTCCTTATCAGCGCGATCGACCTTTGCAGCAATCTTGAGCGGCATTTCAGCACGCAATGCAATTTCGATTGCACGGTCGACACCTTTCTCGGGCGAGATTCTGCCCAGAAATGCCAGGTACTTTCCGCTTTCCAGACACGGCGCAAAGATGTCTTCGGGCATGCCATGGTGGACGGTGCCGTGCCAGTTTATCCACGACAGGGGCTTCCGCTGCGCATCCGAGATCGAGACAACGGGCATCTCCGAGAACTCGCGATAGAGAGAAACAAGGTCGGGAATGTCGAGCCGACCGTGGAGAGTTGTGATTTGCTGCAAGCTTTCGCGGCGGCTGATGGAGAAATGCAGGTAGTCAATATGAAAGTGAATGATGTCAAACTCATCCTTTTCCTGCAGGACTCGTTCCACGAGCTGAATATGATGGGCCAGGGGATCGATGCACTGGCTGTCAAGGCGCAGAGCGCGAGGACAGCCAGGGATCAGGCAAGCGTTCGTTAGTGAGTCTCCGCTCGCAAAGAGAGTCACATCATGTCCCTGCCGAACGAACTCTTCGGTCAACCACGAAACAACTCGTTCTGTACCTCCATAGAGTCTGGGTGGAACGCTCTCGTAGAGTGGCGCTACTTGTGCAATTCTCATCAATGCCTCTGGAATAAGATTTGTTTGAAAACGCAGTAATGTCTCATCCGTTCACATTTTTGCCTCGTGCTGTCAGTTTTGAACCTGTTTACCTTGTCAGATTCAAACTGGAAAAACTAATACAAATCAGACTAAGAGCACTTATCGAGGCTCACAATCAGGTTTTCCCTGCACCGAAAAACGAGCGAGTACATCGGCCAGGCTCCGCGACTTGGACCTTCCGATTTGTCGGGCATACGACGAAGACAGCGTTCCGAATTAGAACTACAAACGGAAGTTTTAACTAGGGGCGTGCGGGTAGTCACAGCGTCTCGGGGATAGGGGAATTACGATGGTCGGTGCTCTCAAGCCTTTTTCGAATGTTCACGCGTTGCAGCCTCCGGGTGCTGGACTGGTGTGCATTGCAGACGCTTACTGCCATCCGATTGCCGACGCATCTTCGTGTGGGCGCGCGCGGAGAGGAGGATGCCTTTTTCTATCTGCGGAAGATCGGCTACACAATCGTAGGTCGGAACTATCGTTCGCCGAAGTATCGTGGCGAGATCGATTTGATCGGATGGGAGAAAGATGTGCTTTGTTTCATCGAAGTTAAGACTCGGACCTCGCGCGATGTAAAGAGCGCAGAAGCTGCGGTCGATCGGCACTAACGGCAGGAAATTGCGCAGGTGGCACGCGATTACCTGCGGCGCGTGCCATCGTATCAATGGAGGTTCGACGTGGTCAGCGTATACTATGACGGCAGTAATCCCCGCCCCCAGATCGAAGTGTTTCGAAACGCCTCCCTGGCGTCGTAAGATACAAAGTTTGCGCATTTTTATTGAAAGGATTTAGTGAAGTGCCGGAGCTCAGAAAAGATCCCATCGTTGGACGTTGGGTAATTATCTCAACCGATCGAGCGAAGCGCCCGACGGATTTTGTGCGGGAAAATATGAAGATCAAGGGTGGCTTCTGCCCCTTCTGTTACGGGAATGAGGGCAAGACACCTCCGGAGATTCAGGCTTATCGCCCGAACCCTAACGGCGGACCCGGGCCGCAGCGAGATACGCCAGGATGGACCGTGCGAGTGGTTCCCAACAAATTTCCTGCACTTGGAATTGAGGGTACCCTGAATCGCCAGGCCGAAGGTATGTTCGACCGCATGAACGGCATCGGCGCACACGAAGTAATTATCGAAACGCCGGACCACAATGCGACTTTGGCATCGCTGCCGCCAAAACGAATTGAAGACGTTTTGTGGACCTTCCGTGACCGCATCCTCGATCTTAAGAAGGACCGGCGCTTCAAATACATTTTGATTTTCAAGAATCACGGTGAGGCTGCCGGAGCGTCTCTTGAGCACTCTCATTCGCAGCTCATCGCGCTTCCGATTCTGCCGATCAACGTGACGCAGGAACTCGAAGGAGCGAAGCAGTATTTCCTTTACAAAGAGCGTTGCGTATTCTGCGACATCATCCGTCAGGAGATGGATGGTGGAATTCGGGTCGTTGGCGAGAACGAGAATTTTGTGACGCTCGCTCCCTACGCTCCGCGCTTTCCTTTTGAGACGTGGATTCTGCCCAAGCAGCATGAATCGGCGTTTGAGAACTCGTCATCGCACATGTTTGAGAACTTAGCTCGGGCACTGAAGAATCTGCTGGGACGCGCAGACCGCGTACTCGACAATCCTCCGTACAATTTGGTGATTCATACTTCGCCAGTGCAGGATCCAACCAACGACCACTATCACTGGCATATCGAGTTCATGCCCAAGCTGACCAAGACGGCGGGATTCGAATGGGGGACGGGATTCTACATCAATCCCACGCCACCGGAAGAAGCCGCAAAGTTCTTGCGCGAAGCGAACGTGGAAGAGGCAGCGCCGGTTTCAGTAAGCTGATTCAATCCATTTGTACAGAAAAAGAGGGCGCGGCTTGGAGCCGCGCCCTTTTCCAGTTTGGCCGGAGAGAGAGAAGGGCTGCTGTCAGCCCTTGTTGATTGCAGAATAGAATTCTGCGCTTCTGGTGTTGTCACGGATATGTAAAAAGCTGGTGAACAGTCTGCAACTTATGCTTGTGTGCGGTCCTGATGCTCTTCGTGCCAGGCCATCTGAATGGCCTCGAGTTTGCCTTCATTCGAAGCCCTTGGATCGCCCGCGAAATCCGGGAGTTCCGTGACATAACGGTGGAGGTCTGTGAAGCGCACCGCAAGCGGATCGATTTCCGGATGTGTTTCCGAGAGCAGAATTCCGATATCTTCGGAGTCGTCCCAAGTTAGTTTCTTGGCCATCGTAGTTGCTCCTGTGCTGACTCAGGTTTCAAAGTTTCAAGGTTTCAGCGTTTTCAAAGTGAACCCCAAGATCCATGTGCTGTTACCTTGAAACTTTGATTTAGTGATGTTCCTCTGACACGTAATTCCGGTTCCAGGCAGGGATTTCTACCACGACCTTGCCCGGTTTCATGATTTGCGCCTGACAGCCGAGACGGGAGTTCAGTTGGAGGTCAGCGGCCATGTCCAGGCGATCAGCCTCATCGTCGTCCATCTCGGACAGATTTTCGGCGCCTTCTTTGACCCACACGTGGCAAGTCGTGCAGGCACAGTTGCCGCCACAGGCGTGATCGAGTGGAACGCCGAAATTGAGCGCTATGTCGAGAATGGATTCTTCTTTGCCGTGATCTTCATAAGGCAATTTGCCGTGCTCGAAGGTCACGGTCTTGCCCTCGGGAAGGAACGTAATTTGGACAGTGTTTTCGCCCGGGGCTTCTTCCGTTGCGGTTCCCGCTCCTTGTGTCTTTTCGTCTGCCATGTCATTCCTCAGTTTTGCTTTGTCGTCCTGAGCGCAGCGGATTCGCGTTTCGCGCGAAATCCGCGGAGTCGAAGGATCCCTACAGCCACGACTTCATTGGCGATGGTAGAGATCCCTCGACTCCGTACGGCTTCGCTTTGCTCAGCCGTACTCCGCTCAGGATCACAGAACCAAATACTCCTGTAATAGAACCAAACGTTCGTGCTATAGAACTAGTCACTTGAATTCCGCCTTTGCCATAGGATGCGGAGCGGTTGGGCCTTCGCCCAAATCCGTCTCGTCCATGTTTTTGCCCTTCAATGCCGATGAAACGGCTGTGTCCATCATGAGCTCTGCGAGTCTCATTGTGCCGTGGTTCAATGCATCGATGGCTTTGCGGATCGCCTGATAATCATCTTCGGCGTTTACGGCCGCGAGAGCCTTTTCCAATTTCGCAATCTGTTTTTTCTCGTCGGACGTCAGGTGACTCCATGCAGGACTCTTCTTGCCTTTCTCCAGCGCGGCTACGATCGTGCCCACTTCATTGCGCGCTTCGATCAATTGGCGTCGGCGGAAGTCTTCTTCCGCGTTGTCGAACGAGTCGAGGATCATGCCTTCGACTTGCTCGTCGGTGAGGCCGTAGCTAGGCTGCACCTGGATCTCGGCCTGCTTGCCGCTGCGCTGCTCACGGGCAGAAACGTTGAGAATGCCGTTGGCATCGATCAGGAATTTCACTTCGACACGTGGAATTCCCGCCGCCATCGGTGGAATGCCTTTCAAATCAAAGCGAGCGAGTGAGCGGCAGTCTTTCGCCAATTCGCGTTCACCTTGCAGCACGTGAATCGCGACATTCGCTTGTCCATCGATTTGCGTCGTGTAGAACTGCGTGGCCGATGCCGGGATTGTAGAGTTGCGGAGAATGATCTTGTCGGTGACTCCCCCGGCAACCTCGATTCCCAAAGAAAGAGGGGTCACGTCGAGGAGGAGCATGTTCTGGGTGGCCTGGGATCCGCCAGCGAGAATGTTGGCTTGTACCGCTGCTCCGAGAGCAACGACTTCGTCGGGATTCAGATCGACGTGCGGCTCACGACGGAACATTTCTTTCACGAGCGCTCGAACCTTCGGGATCCGAGTTGATCCGCCTACGAGCACGACTTCATCGATCTGTTCGGGCTTGAGGTTCGCATCTTTCAGAGCCTGCTTACACGGACCAACGGTGCGGTCGATAATGGGCTGAATCAGCTGCTCGAATTGCTCGCGATTGATTTCGCGCTGGTAACGCTTGCCTTGAGGCAGTTCAATGTCAAGCTTGACTGATGTATTCGCAGACAGGGCAATCTTTGCATCGATTACAGCTTTGCGAATCGTCTGAACGACCTCCGCGTTGCGGCGGACGTCAAGCCCGAGGTCTCCGCGGATGTCGTCGAGCGCGATGGTAATCAGCAGATTGTCGATGTCATCGCCGCCCAGGTGCGTGTCTCCATTGGTGGCGATGACCTCAAAGATGCCATCGTGCAGCTTGAGGATCGAAATGTCGAATGTGCCTCCGCCAAGGTCGTAGACGGCGACGATTCCGTTTTGCTTCTTATCGAGACCGTAGGCGAGCGAGGCGGCCGTGGGTTCGTTTACGAGGCGAAGAACGTCGAGTCCGGCAATGCGCCCCGCGTCTTTGGTCGCCTGGCGTTGCGCATCGTTGAAATATGCAGGCACCGTAATCACCGCTTGAGTGACCGGAGCTCCGAAATAGCGTTCCGCGTTGCGCTTCAGTTGACGCAGAACCAGCGCCGAAATCTCCGGAGGCGTGAACGTCTTGTCGCCGAGACTGATTCGAAGTACTTCACCCGGTTGTAGATCTTCGGCCATGCGGAAAGGAAATAGCCTTAATTCTTCTTGAACGTCTTCGACGCCACGCCCCATGAGGCGCTTGATCGAGTAGACGGCGCGTTCGGGCGTCTCGATCAGATACTTGCGCGCCGAGTTGCCAATGATCGGCTGATTGTTCTCGTCGAGCGCGACAACCGAAGGGACTAAATTCGAGCCATCGTCACCCGGAATGACGACAGGCGTCTCCCCTTGCATGAAGGCCACGAGCGAGTTCGTGGTGCCCAAATCTATTCCGACAATGCGTTCTTCCGCCATGCTTCCTTTTGTTTCGCTCTTTCTCTAAGGCTCGAGCTCTAAACCTCGAGTGCGACTCCAGCAATTTCTTTGCTGGAAGCGGGCTCCTCTTTTTCGCGAGCGGGCTGCCAGGCTTTCACGGGTGAAGCCCCGTGAATCATCGTTTGGATGAACGGCTCGAAAAACTCGTACGGATGAATCGATGGCGGGGCGCCGATTTCATCCAGGCGCTTGCGCAATTCCGTGGGAATCGTGAATTCGATTGCTTTCAGATTATCTTCAAGCTGACTCAATTTGCTTGCGCCGAGAATCGTTGAGGTGACTCCCGGCTGGGTAGCGGCCCAGTTCAAAGCGACCTGCGCCGGCGGACGGCCGATTTCCTTCGCCACTTCAAGGAGCACATCGAGAATCTTCCAGTTCTGCTCCTTGAATTTCTTCAGGGTGGGATTGTCGGTGCCCTTCACCTTTTCCAATCGACCATCACCAGTGCCGCTTGCGCCTTCGCGACGGTATTTGCCGCTTAAAAATCCGCTGGCGAGTGGGCTCCAGGGGCAGACAGCCAAGCCCAGTTCCTGAGCAGCCGGGATGTGCTCACGTTCGATGTTGCGCTGGACCAGCGAGTACTCGAGTTGCAGCGCGATCAGGGGATCTTTGCCGCCTTTCTCCGCGAGCGTGAACGCTCGCGACAGATACCAGGCTGGAGTGTCGGAGAATCCGTAGTGAAGAACCTTGCCTTGACGGACCAGATCGTTGAGCGAGGCGACCACCTCTTCTACCGGGGTAACTGTATCCCAGGCATGGAGCCAGTAGAGATCAATATAGTCGGTTTGCAGACGGCGCAATGAGCCTTCGAGCGCGCGATGAATGTTCTTGCGGCCATTGCCTCCGGCGTTGGGATTAGCGGCATCGGCGCTGAAGCTGAACTTGGTGGCGAGCACGATGCGGTCGCGAAGCTTGCGCTCCGCGATGAATTTTCCGAGCATCTCTTCGCTTTTGCCACCGGTATACCCGTCGGCGGTGTCGATGAAATTGCCCCCGGCTTCGAGGTAGCGGTCGAGGAGCGAACGCGAAACATTTTCTTCGGCGCCCCACCCCCACTCCGTTCCAAAAGTCATCGTGCCAAGGCAGAGTGGGCTTACCAGCAATCCGGAACGCCCGAGCGTCGTGTATTCGTGCATTCGCATGGGGAAAGTCTCCACTTAGGCTTCTAATGCCGCGTTCACATCGCGAACCAGGTTGCGAATGTAATTGCGACGATTGAGCACATCGACCATTTTGTCGATGATCTGTTTACGTTCAGTCTGGCTAGCTGACGACCCGCGATCGACGAGTTGATCCCACTCCTTCCACAGGGACTGCAACTCTTGAAGAAGCGACTCATGCTTGGCCTCGAGTGCGAGCTTGTGTTTATTAATCTCAGCACTAAGGGCTGGATCGTCATCGCCCGTTTTCTGATTCATCCGCAGCTCTTCCAGCTGGATGTTGAGTTCGAATACCTCTTCCAGCAGGTCGGGCGGGACAATCTGCTTCTTAACCTCTCCGGTCGCACGGGCTTGCTCCGTGGCTGTCTTCGATTGTTCTTCGAGTTCAACACCTTCAAGCTTGAGCAGGTATTGGGTACGTTTGATCGGATCACGCAGCGTGCGGTAAGCGTCATTCAACAACGAACTCTGCTCGAGACTCCATTCTTGCTCCTGGCTGCCGGCTCGCGCGTTGAGATCGGGATGCAGTTTTCGGCTCAGCTCGTAGAAATCTTTCTCAAGTGCCGGAACATTGACGTTCAACTTGGGCGCCAGCCCGAAAAATGTGAAGTAGTCAACTGGAACCGGTGGTTGGACCTTGCCGCAAGAGCCACAGAAATGTGCGGCTCGCATTGCTCCGCAGGACCAGCAGGTTTTGGTCTCGTCGGGGACTGGCTTTGCGCCGATCGCGGTTAGGGTCGATTTCGTCATTGCGCTCTACTTCTCTGGCACCAACGTTGTCCGGCGCCCGTGCTCAACCTATGATTTCTGGTGGCGCATACAGTCGCGGGCAGGAGTGCCCGCGCCACACAGTCAAGTACACAGGCAGGCCCACACAGCTCAGGCGGAGAACGAAGTTCCGCAGCCGCAGGACTTCGTCGCTTGCGGGTTTACAAATACGAATCCCTGCTGCATCAGCGTTTCCTGGTAATCCAGCGTCATGCCGTGCAGGTAGATGAACGATTTCGGATCCACAAAGACCCGCACGCCGCCGAACTGAAAAATGCGGTCTCGTTCGCGCGGCTGCGTGTCGAAGCGGATGTTGTAACTCAACCCCGAACAGCCACCGCCCTGCACGCCAAGGCGCAGTCCGCCCTGCTCGGGCGCAATGCCTTCCTTAGCCATCGCACTACGAATCTTCGCGATCGCCTTCTCGGTGACCGCGATGCCCTTGGCGGTGGCCTGCGGTGCGGATTGTTCGGTTGCGGTAGTCATAGGGAACTCAGCCGCGAGCTATGAGCTTTGAGGCTCGAGCCAACCTGCCGCTCGAATCTCGCGACTCGCAGTTCAGAGCTACTTCACTTCAGCAGCCACCGGCTTTCCGGTTTCCTGTTTCTTTTTCCAGTCACCGATAGCTGCGCGGATGGCGTCTTCGGCCAGGACCGAGCAGTGGATCTTCACCGGAGGAAGCGAAAGTTCCTTCACGATGTCCATGTTCTTAATGGCGAGAGCTTCGTCCACGGTTTTGCCCTTCACCCACTCGGTGGCGAGTGAAGACGAGGCGATCGCGGAACCGCAGCCGAAGGTCTTGAACTTCGCATCCTCGATGACGTTGGTCTGAGGATTGACCTTGATCTGCAGCTTCATGACGTCGCCACATTCGGGCGCGCCGACCAGGCCCGTGCCCACATCACTGCTGCTCTTGTCCATGGAACCGACATTGCGGGGATTGTTGTAATGATCGATGACTTTGTCGCTATAGGACATCTGTAATCTCCACGTTTCAAAGTTTCAAGGTTTCAAAGACGACTACGTATTTCAGAGTCCCAAAGCATTGAAACTTTGAAACTCTGAAACCTGTTTTAGTGCGCTTCGCCTGCCCACTTTACGTCTTTCAGGTTGATGCCTTCTTTTGCCATCTCATACAGCGGAGACAGTTCGCGCAGACGCTCAACCGTTTCGATGACGCGGTCGGCGACGTAGTCCACCTCGGCTTCGGTGTTGAAACGCCCGATGCCGAACCGAATCGAGCTGTGGGCTAGATCATCGCCTGTGCCGAGAGCCTTCAATACATAAGATGGCTCAAGCGTCGCAGAGGTGCACGCCGATCCGCTGGAAACCGCGATATCGTTGATACCCATCAGCAACGATTCACCTTCAACGTAAGCGAAGCTGATATTTAGGTTGCCCGGAAGGCGATGCTCCATTGAGCCATTGATGAAGGCTTCGTCAAGGCGCCCCATAATGCTGTCTCGCAGGCGATTGCGCAACCCGGCGAGACGACAGGATTCCTGCGGCATGTCTTCCAACGCGATTGCGCAAGCCTTGCCGAGTCCGACGATGCCCGGAACATTCAGCGTGCCGGATCGCATGCCGCGCTCGTGGCCTCCGCCGTCGATGATGGCGGAAATCTGTACGCGCGGATTCTTACGGCGAACGTAGAGAGCACCAACACCTTTCGGTCCATACATCTTGTGGCCGGAGATGGAAGCGAGGTCGATGTTCTGCTTGATCACATCCACCGGGACCTTGCCGATCGACTGGGTTGCGTCCGTGTGGAAGATTACGCCGCGCTCATGACACAGCTTGCCGATTTCGGCGACCGGTTGTAACACGCCGATTTCGTTGTTCGCGAACATGATTGAGACCAGGATGGTCTTGTCATCCATGGCACGCTTCAGGTCGTCAAGATCGATCAGGCCATCTTTTTGTACCGGCAAATACGTAACGCGGTATCCGTATTTCTCCAGGCGCTTGCACGTATCGAGTACAGCTTTGTGCTCGGTGACCGCAGTGATAATGTGGTTGCCTTTTTCGCGGTACATTTCAGCAACGCCCTTGATGGCGAGGTTGTCGCTCTCGGTGGCGCCGGAGGTGAAGATGATTTCCTTGGTCGTGGCGCCGACCAGCTTGGCAATGCGCTCACGGGCGGTCTCGGTGCCTTCTTCGGCAGCCCATCCAAAGGAGTGGTTACGGCTCGCCGCATTGCCGAATTTATCGGTGAAATAAGGCAACATCTCTTCCAATACACGCGGATCCATTGGGGTGGTGGCGTGATTGTCCATGTAAATCGGAAGCTTCACACCATTGCCGTTGGTGTGCTCCGTCTCGACTTCTGCCTGGGGGACCTTTACATCCGTGCTCATTGATTTCTCCTGCGAACTTAACGTTACTTGATGAATCTTGTGTCCTGAAGGCTTCAGGTTATCGTCACTAGCTCCGTCGGTTTAGGAGGAGCTGCGCTCGCCTCCTCCATCTCTTCCCGCATGTGCGAAATCTTGATCCGCTTGAGCACCGCCTCGATGCTTTCGTTCACCTTGCGCAGCGGTTCGCGGATGTTGCAGCGATCGCTCTGATCGCACTCGCCGCGTACCGTCACGCAAGAAGTGATGAAGAGCGGTCCATCGATCGCGCGAATCACTTCAAAGGCCGAAATGGTGTGTGCCGGACGTGCGAGCGTGTAACCACCGTTTGTCCCGTGTTGCGACTGCAGCAAACCCGCTTTCGCCAGACGCTGCAGGATCTTTGCCAGAGCCTCATGCGGGATGCCGTACGCCTCGGCAACATCCTTCGCACTGCGTGACCCCTGACTCGCGCTCTCGGCGAGATGCTTCATCGCCATGAGCGCGTAGTCGGCCTTCTTGGTCAGCTTTAGCAGGCAAATACTCCGAGTCGAAATCCGACCGATCTGGTCGGATAAAATCCCGACCTTTTTAGTCGCAGTTTCATTCTACGTGACCGAAGGGGAGTCGGCAAGTCGCTGCAGCGAACTGCGGTTATGACAGTTTAGCGGTAAACATATAGCACTAAACGGTTTAACTTTATACGATAAAAACAGTCGTATTTGTTACGGCTTTGTTCCTACGGGAATCCTGCGGCGTCTCCGTTCACCCCTGACAAATTCACGACAGAGCAACGCTTGGGGGCTTGACAAGCCGTTTAGCCGTTTTAAAATACCGGGAAATTACGGTGAAAACGTCCACCTTCAGCCGATGTCCTCTTTGAACAGTCCAGAAATATGACGCCTAAGTTACCCGCCGCCCCTCCGCAGAACGTAAGCATCAAGCAACCCTGCAAGCATCCGCGCGTGCAGATCGTGAGCCGCGACGAGGATGCCGAATTCGTCGAATGCAAAGAGTGCGGCGAAATCTTCGAGTCCAGTGAGTTCAAAGATATGAACATCGAAGATCGCACGCAGGAGAATGAGGCGTAGGCGTTTGACTGTGACTCCGGTAACGTAACATCCCCGTTTACTCTTGGTGACGAATGAGCTCGCTGTTAGTGTGCGGATGAAGTGTGGTCGGGTCCGCACTTACTGAATGGCCAAAGTCGCCCTAGTTGTCGACGATTCCATGCTCGTTCGCTATACCGTCTGCCGCTTTCTCGAGGAGCGGGGGTTTTCGGTCGAGATTGCTGCCAACGGGATCGAAGCATTGGAAGTGCTGCGACGGGTTCTCCCTGACTTAATCGTGACCGATATGCAGATGCCTCTCATGTCGGGAAGCGAATTGATCACGACTCTGAAAAACAAGCCCGAGACGTCCAGCGTTCCAATCATTGTGATCACTGGCCACGCAAGCTGCCTCGCTGAAGGCGACAAACGAGCGAACTTCGCGATCTCCAAAGATATTGATGTTGACGTTCAGCTGGAAAATGCACTGAGTGTAATTGGTAAAACTGCTGTTCGCGGGCAAGTGGCAGGCAAGTAGTCTCGGAGCGAGTCTACAAGCGATCACCGCAAGACCATTCCCGCTTCGGCCGAGAAATCCATCGGCGCAAACTCTTTAGCCAGGAATTTCGGGTAGGCAGCCGCAGCGATCATGGCGGCGTTGTCGGTCGATAGCGGCCGTGAGGGAAAGAATACCCGCAGGCCATGCTCGGCACCCTCGCGTTCGAAAGTTCGCCGCAGTTCCTGATTCGCTGCGACTCCTCCGGTCACAAACAGCGTGGGCACATCGTAAGGTGCAGCCGCAGCCAAAGTTTTTCCCACCAGGTCTCCAACGATTGCGTGTTGGAACGAGGCAACCAGATCGAGCGTGAGCTGGTCAGAGTTCGCGAGATAGTCGTCGAGCTTTGGCTTGCTAATCGACGTCAAGGCTCTTCGACGGGACTCGATGCTGGCGTGCATCTGGTGCGCTTCTACGTAGCGGAGCATCGCCGTTTTGATTCCGCTGTAGGAGAAATCGAAACGCGGACGGTCATCGTCAGGATCGCCGGCCCGGCCGTCATTTCTGCCGCGGCGGTCGCGATGTTTGATCTGTGCCGGGGGAAACTTTACGGCGTCAGGATTCCCGTGGGGCGCAAGGCGGTCGATGACCGGTCCGCCGGGATATCCGAGACCGAGCAATTTGGCAACTTTGTCGAATGCCTCACCAGCGGCGTCGTCGCGTGTGTGGCCGATGTTTTCGTAGGTCCACGCGGTTCCATTCTGGGTAGCGAGATAGAGATGCGTATGGCCGCCCGAGACAACCAGGGCGAGAACTGGGAATTGAACCTCGTGATTCCCCTTTTGTCGCTCTTCCAGCAGAACCGCATGGATGTGTCCTTCCAGATGATTAACCGTGATCAACGGTTTTTCGAGGGCAAACGCAAGAGCTTTGGCATAGCTGATGCCAACCAGCAGAGCGCCGGCCAGCCCGGGGCCTTGGGTGACGGCGATAGCGTCAACGGAATCGTAGGTGTGTCCCGCTTCGGCAAGTGCTTGCCGCACCACGGGCACTATGGCGCGGAGATGTTCGCGGGAAGCCAGTTCGGGGACGACCCCTCCATAGGGTTGGTGCGTGGCGATCTGGGAGGCAACGATGTTAGAGATCAATTGCTCGCCCGAACGCACGACCGCCGCGGCGGTTTCGTCGCAGGAACTCTCAATGCCGAGGATAAAGGCTTCGGGCATGTGTACTGCTAGTTTCCAGTTTCTGGTTTCGAGTTGCAAGTTGCGAGCTGCGCTAAAAGAACGCAGATCCCACATGTCGAGCGAGTTTTGCGGAAATGAGCGGTATCATAAAATCTGAGCCATGAAGAAGTTCGCTACATCGATCGTCAAAACCCTCCGCCAGCACGGGTTCCAGGCGTATCTGGCCGGCGGATGTGTGCGAGACCTTCTTCTGAAGCGAGACCCCAAGGACTATGACGTAGCCACGAATGCGACTCCGCGGCAGGTCATGGAGATTTTTCCTGAGACCTACGCCGTGGGAGCGCAGTTTGGCGTCGTACTCATACCGGTTCCACGAGAAGAACAGCCGGCGGAGGAGTCGTCGGCTTGCGCCATCGAAGTGGCGACATTTCGCAGTGATATTGGATATTCCGATGGACGACATCCGGACGAGGTGCGCTTCAGCCAGGACCCGCGCGAGGACGTGGTGCGACGAGATTTCACAATCAACGGGATGTTGCTCGATCCGGTCAGTGGAGAGGTCCTTGACTATGTCGGCGGACGCAACGATCTGTCCGCTGGAATTATCCGAGCGGTTGGCGAACCGGAGCGGCGATTCGGCGAAGACAAGTTGCGCATGTTGCGGGCGGTGCGCTTCGCTGCGCGATTTGAATATCAGATCGAACCGGCTACCTTTGCCGCAATGCAATCGCTCGCGAGTCAGGTCCGAGCTGTTTCGCGTGAGCGCGTGCGTGACGAATTGACGAGGATGTTGACTGAGGGGCATGCAAGCCGTGCCTTTCGGTTGATGGATGAGGGTGGTCTGCTGCGCGAGGTGCTTCCCGAGATTTCGGCAATGAAGGGTGTGGAACAACCCCCAGAATTTCATCCTGAGGGCGATGTTTTCGTGCACACCCTGCTGCTGCTCGATCACCTGCCCAACCCGTGCCCGCCCACACTGGCGTGGGGAGCACTGTTGCACGATGTCGGCAAGCCTCCGACATTTCGCGTTGCTCCCGATCGCATTCGCTTCGACGATCACGTCGATGTTGGAGTGAAAATGGCGGCGGAGATCTGCCGACGGCTGCGTTTCTCGAGCAGCGACACCGAGCAGGTTCTGGCGCTGGTCGACAATCACATGCGATTCGGGGATGCGAAGAAGATGAAGGAATCGACTCTGAAGAAATTTCTTCGCTTGCCTGCATTCGATGAGCATCTGGCGTTGCATCGAGCTGACTGCCTGGCGAGCCATCGCAACTTGGCTACATACGATTTCATCCAGGAAAAGCGCGCAGAGATTCCTGCTGAGAGCATGCGTCCATCGCCGCTCGTAACGGGAAACGATTTGATTGCCGCTGGTCACGTTCCCGGGCCCAGGTTCCGCGAGATCCTGAACGCGGTGGAAGATGCGCAACTTGAAGGAAGGCTGCCTTCACGCGACTCGGCGCTGGAGTTTGTGAGACGGGAATTCCCCGTTTGATCTCGACAAGTCCCGCAAACAACAAGTGGCTAAATGTTAGAATCGAGCTTCGCTCATCGCACCCGGACGATGAAGCCAGGGCAGGCCTTGGAATCTGCAGGTTCAGATCTGGAAAAGATTGTGGCGCAGTCGTTGCGGCAGGCTCCTCCCGCCGAGGCGCCCCTGATGGCGTGGCCTGTAGTTTGTGGCTCGGTGGTGGCGGAGCGCACGCGGGCGTTGAGCTTTGTCGACGGCGTATTGCGCGTCGCTGTCGCGGATGCGGGCTGGCGGTCTGAATTGCAGTCGCTGGCGCCACGCTATCTGGCTTCGATCAATCGTTATACGGTGCAAGCCGTGCGCAAGATTGAATTCGTGATTCTCCGCTCGGAAAGCGCGGATCAGGGCCTTCTCTGACCTTTTACCATGAAAGTCACAGAAAAAGACGTAGCCTACGTGGCGGAACTCGCGAATCTGGAACTCTCGGACGAAGAGCGCACTGGGATGCTGCGCGATCTGAATTCGATCCTGGACTATGTCGACCGTCTGAATGAGCTCGACACTTCCAGCGTTCCACCGATGGCTCAGGTTTCTGACCGCTATGGCGTGGACGGGTTAAAGCAAGGAAGCGAACGGTTTTGTTATGCGAATCGCGAGGATATTCTCGAAGGACTTCGCAACTCGCTGCCCCACAATGAAGCCCTCGCGAATGCTCCGGATGCCGACGAGGATTTCTTCCGAGTCCCGAAGGTGATCGAACGATAGCTCGTTTTCGAGGTCAATCATGCCCAATGAGTTGCCAATTCCTCCCCATGCGCGCTCAGACAAGAAAGCGATGGAAATGGTTCGCGCCTGGGTTGCTCATGAAGGATTGCATTGCAGCGTAATGGTCGACGTCAACGGAGATCAAGAAAGAGTATTTTGGGGGATTCTGCTGACCGATATCGTCCGTCATGTTGCAGATGCTCTACACGGAGCCAAGGGCTGGGACAAGCAGGAAACCATTCAGGAGATTCGACGAGTATTTAACGCCGAGCTCGATGATCCTACCGCTGCGCCCACTGGCCAGTTCCACACTCAATAAATGGATCTCACCTCACTCACCATCGATGCAGCGCGGACTGCTGTGCAGCAGCGTAAAACGACAGCACTGGCACTGGCTGAAGCGCATTATGAGCGGATCAAAAAGGAAGATGGTCAGATCGGCGCATATCTGACGCTGTCAAAAGATCGTGCGCTGGAACAGGCCGATCGCATCGACCGCATGGCTGCCGAGGGAAAGACGCTTCCACCTCTCGGCGGAGTTCCAGTTGGAATCAAGGATGTAATGAGCACGCGAGGCGTCCGGACCACCGCCGGATCCAAGATTCTCGAAAAATACATCCCTCCTTATGACTGCACTGCGGTGCAGCGCCTTGAAGCTGCTGGAGCCGTCATGCTCGGCAAGATGAACTGCGATGAGTTCGCTATGGGCTCGTCGAACGAGAACTCGGCGTATCAGCCGGTGCGTAATCCCAGGGATCTGACTCGTGTCCCCGGAGGGTCATCGGGCGGTTCGGCGGCCGCAGTCGCGGCCGACATAGCCGTGTTTACCTTGGGATCAGATACAGGAGGCTCGATCCGGCAGCCTGCATCATTTTGCGGCGTGGTCGGCCTGATGCCGACGTATGGACGGGTTTCGCGCTATGGCTTGATCGCGTTTGCTTCATCGTTGGATCACATCGGCCCCTTGACCAAGACCGTGAAGGACGCGGCACTCGTGCTGCAAGCCATTGCCGGGCGTGATCCGATGGATTCGACTTCTGCAGACCTTCCAGTGCCGGATTATGTTGCGGAACTCGACAAGCCAGTGCGCGGATTGAAGCTGGGAGTTGCGAAGGAATATTTCGGTGAAGGACTCGATGTTGAAGTGCGGCAGGCGGTCGAGGCAGCCATCGAGACATTGAAAGAACTCGGCTGCGAGATTGTTCCCGTTTCCCTTCCGCACACACCATATGCAATTCCGGCTTATTACTTGATCGCGACCGCGGAAGCGTCGTCGAACCTCGCGCGATATGACGGTGTGCGGTACAGCCATCGTGCTCGCGGAGTGAAGACTCTTTCCGAAATGTACCGACGCAGCCGTGACGAAGGCTTCGGCGCCGAAGTGAAGCGCCGCATCATGCTCGGAACATACGCACTGAGCGCCGGATACTATGACGCGTATTATCTGAAGGCACAGAAAGTGCGTACATTGCTGACGCGAGACTTCGAACGGGCATTCGCGAAGGTTGACGCGATTGTGACACCCACCAGCCCGACGGCTGCATTCCGGCTAGGAGAAAAGTCGAACGATCCTTTGGCGATGTACCTTGCGGATATCTACACGGTGACGGCGGATCTCGCCGGGATCCCGGGAGTTTCAATTCCATGCGGTGAGACGCGAGAGAAATTGCCGATCGGACTCCAGATTCTTGGGCGGCATTTCGATGAAGCCACGATTCTGCGAGTCGCGCATCAGTTCGAGCAGTCCTACAGCGGTTCGTAGTATCTATTGCCGGAGCAGGCTTGGCATAGAATTCGTCCTTCTTTGCGGATTTCTCTACGGAAGTTGATCCCTTCGCCGCATTGTTCGCAGACAATGCGTTCGCCCTTGTATCCGGGGAATTCCTCCGGAGGCAGCTCAACCCTCACCCATTCTGTGGCGAAAAGATCGTTGTCAGCCATCTCGCGATAAGCGAGCATCTGCTGCTGATTCTTGTTTTCAATTTCAGGATGGAGTTGACGCGCGAGCGCTTTGGACGATTCTTTAGCTGCGATGCGAATCGCTTTGCCGGTACTGACGTCTACAAACGTCGCTGCCATCTTGCCCCAGTCGCGAAACTTTAGAGCGCGCTTTCCTAGACGGCATCCGGTAACGACGGCAACTGCATCGGTGGCGCAGCGGTCGATCTCTACGAAAGTGACCAGACGCTTGCGGTCTTTTCCGTGCGGATCGTCAATGCCGAGCTTCTGCAAGCCGAGCATGGCGAGCCGGACGCCGAGAACCTGCCCGGCACAGAGATGTCCGTGAGCTTGTTCAGCATCGCGCAGGTATTCGTCAAAGGACTTCATGGAAAGCCTTCGGCTATCAGCCGTCAGCTTTCAGATTAACATCGCTTGATTTCCGAGAAAGGCCAGTTCACTTGCGCCGCCAGCGGATGCCGTCTTTGGTGATTTCTACCAGAATTCCGGCGTCGGTGAGTTCGGCGCGGATTGCGTCTGATCTCTTGAAGTCTCGCGCCACGCGGGCAGTCTTCATTTCGGCAATTTTGGCTTCGATGTCTGCGTCAGAATTCTGCCCGGACTCAACTGCGCTGCGAAGCTCCTCACTTATGTCTTTCCCGCGGCCAGCATTGGGCGCCCAATCCGAGACCCGTTTCATCTTTGCGCCGTCATCGTCATCGAGTACGGCGAAAATCTCATCGAACTTGGCCAAAGTACCGAGCAAGGGGGCTACATCCTCCTTCTTGACTGAGCCGGTATCGAATGCTGTGTTGGCCTGACGCACCATTTCGAAGATGGCGGCCTGAGCTTGAGCGGTGTTGAGATCATCTTCGAGTGCGGCTTTCATCCGATCGGCGGCCTCCTTCGCAAGCAACTGAATCTGGTGATTCGATCCTTCGGCGAACGTTCCCGCAGTCAGGCGAAGACGGAAATTCCGCAAGCGCTCCACCGAAACGGCTGCCTGCTTTAAACCGTCGAAGGTGAAGTTCAATTGATTACGGTAGGGAACAGACGCAAGCAGGTAGCGAATCGACGACGGCTTATATCCCTTGAGGACGAGATCGCGAAGCGTGAAGAAGTTGCCGAGACTCTTCGACATCTTCTCGCCCTCGACCAGAAGGAAGCGGGCGTGAAACCAAAAATGGGCGAACCGTTTTCCAGTCAGCGACTCGGACTGCGCGATCTCGTTTTCGTGGTGCGGGAAGACCAGGTCTTCCCCTCCGGCATGCAGATCAAAACTCTCACCGAGTTCATTCATCGACATGACGGAGCACTCGAGGTGCCAGCCGGGGCGTCCCGGGCCAATCGTCGTCTCCCAAAAGGCCTCGCCTGGTTTGGGAGCCTTCCATAAGGCAAAGTCACGGGCACTATCTTTGTCGTATTCATCCACATCGACCCGTGCGCCATCGAGCATGCTGGAGAAGTCTTTTTTCGACAGCTTGCCGTACTCCGGAAATTTCGAAATCCGGAAGTAATACGAGCCATCGTCTGCACGGTACGCGATTCCCTTTTCGATCAGTCTCGAGACGAAATCCGCCATGGCGGGAATGTGTTCTGTTGCGCGTACCAGGATCGGCTGTTCAATTCCGATCATGGCCGCGTCTTCGAGGAACGCCTGCTCGTACTTCGCCGTGTATCGCTGAACGCTCACGCCGTCGCGCGCGGAATTGCGAATGATTTTGTCGTCGACGTCTGTGATGTTCATAACGTGACGTACTGTGTATCCACTCTGGCGCAAAAATCTGCGAAGCAGATCGACGGCGACGAACGTGCGGAAGTTACCGATGTGGCCGTAATCGTAGACTGTAGGTCCGCAGGCATACATGCGTACTTCGGAGTCGCGGAGGGGACGGAACTCCTCGATCTGAGAAGACATCGTGTTGAAGAGACGAAGCGCCATGACGATTTCAGAAGCTGCGAAAATGAACTTAAGATTCTAGGGTTCCAGCGAAAGACCGGTCAAATTTACGGCGAAGCTGCAGGAGGCGGCAGCGCGTGCTGATGATCGCGCAGGCGCTGCTGTACGAGAATTACGTAGTGTAGAGCTGACACGATCGTAAAGATAAAGGTAGCGCGTAGGAAAACGGTTCGTGCGATCCAGATCCACCGCTGTGGATGGACCTGAAGTAGCAGCACAAAAAACACCGCGCCGATTTGTGAAACCGTGTTGGCCTTGCCAAAAATGCTCGGGCGGAAATTCCGTAACCCGGCGATAGCGAACAGTACCGCGCTGGCTGCGAGAATGGAAATGTCGCGGCTAAAGACGACAACTGCGAACTTCCATGGAATCTTGTGCAGGATAGAGAGCACCAGAAACATCGTGCTCAACAGAAGCTTGTCGGCAATCGGATCCAGATACTGCCCCAGCAGAGTCTGCTGATGAAGCGTGCGCGCAAGTAAACCATCGAGTCCATCGCTGAAGCCCGCGACGACGAATACAACTAAAGCCCAAAGATAGTGCCCGTCCACCAGATGGATCACGATGAACGGCACGAAGATCATCCGCAGCAGGGTCAGTTGATTGGGAGCGGTGAGGACTTGCGAAAACTTCAATCTTGCTCCTCCGAACGGTCGGCTTTGAGCTCCCGTCGTGCTTCAGGGGCTAATGCGGCCGAAGGTTCCAATCCCGTCTTGGTAAGGAAACGCTGCGAAAGAGAAGGCAAATTGCCGTCTGGCAGGTCGAGTTCCACGCGCTCGATTCGATGCATCGGAAAGAAGACTACTGCAGGCGTGAAAGGCTCGCCATCCCGCACCATCACGGTGAGATCTTCGAATGAGGCAAGCTCGACTCCGCTCAGGCTCAGCCCTTCAGCGGCGAGCGCAAGAACCATGCCCCAGAATTTTTCACGCGGGTCCGACAGCGTGGCGATCACCAGCGCACCTGGTACAAACGGCTCATCGTGATGGACCTGTACTTGAGATTCTCCACCCCGGGACTTCTCCATGTCACGATTGTCGCCGGGCGCTGGAGACATTGCAAATCTCAGCGAGAGCAAGTCCAATTTTGGGCGAACCTGCAAACTCCGGTATGCTGAGCGGACATGCCGTCAGAGAATCCCACTCCGGTGATCGAGTTTAGCGATGTGTCGTTTCACGCCGGACAAACGCAGGTTCTCCGCGGACTCACTCTGCAGGTCGCGAAGGGTGAGACGCTGATTTTGCTGGGACGCAGCGGCTCGGGCAAGACGACAACGCTGAAGCTAATTAATGCACTCGTGTCGCCTTCATCTGGAGAAGTACTGGTCAATGGTGCTACCCACCGCGAAGTCGATGTGATCCGCTTGCGGCGTGGGATCGGCTATGTGATCCAGGAAGTCGGTCTTTTTCCACACTTCACTGTGGCGCGGAATATCGGCCTGGTTCCCAAGATTGAGGGGTGGAAAGAGGACCGTGTTCAAGCGCGTGTGCAAGAGTTACTCCATCTGGTTGGCCTCGAAGCTGAAATTGCGGCGCGCTATCCTCATCAACTCTCCGGAGGACAACGCCAGCGTGTGGGCGTGGCGCGGGCGCTGGCGGCCGACCCGGAGATTCTGCTTATGGACGAGCCTTTCGGCGCTCTCGATCCGCTAACTCGAGACGAGTTGCAACGCGAATTTCTTGCATTGCGACAAAGGCTCAACAAGACTGTGGTCTTCGTGACGCATGATCTACATGAGGCGTTGCGGCTCGGATCGCGGATTGCGCTGATGGAAGCAGGAAAGCTGGTCACAGTGCTGACGCCGCAAGAGTTCGTCAAATCCGACGATCCGTGGGCAGCGGCGTATGTACGAGCATTCGGAGACGGACTGGAATCGATTGCAAATCGAGGCTCATCATGGACGTGATTCGTTTCCTGTTTCGTAATCACACCCAGGTTCTCGAACTTACGCTCGAGCATCTTTGGCTTGTTGGTCTATCAACAGTGCTCGCGATGCTGATTGGGATCCCCCTGGGAATCACGATCGCACATTGGCCTCGGTGGAATAAGCCGGTCCTGGCTAGCGCAAACATCATTCAAACGATTCCGAGTCTGGCGCTCTTCGGATTTCTACTACCTGTTCCCTGGCTTGGCGCTCGTGCAGACCGCCTGGCGATTCTGGCGCTGACACTTTACGCGCTGCTGCCCATCATTCGAAATACGTATGCAGGAATCCGCGGAGTCGATGCAGCGGTCGTGGAGGCGGGCAGAGGCATGGGACTTACTGAATCGCAGCTATTATTTCAAGTCGAGTTGCCTCTCGCGGTGAGTGTCATTCTCTCTGGAGTAAGGATTGCCGTGGTGATTTCGGTTGGCCTGGCCACAATCGCGGCCGCAATCGGCGCAGGCGGGTTGGGCGAATTCATCTTCCGCGGATTAGCTATGGTCGACAATCGCGTCATTCTGGCCGGCGCAATTCCGGCGGCGATCATGGCACTGCTCGCAGATTTCGGCGTGGGATGGCTGGAAAGGCAGTTACGCCCGAGATGAATCGCAGATGCGCGGTTGGCTGTGCGCTTGTTCTTCTTTTGCTGGGGGCGACATTTTGTGCGCCCACGCACGAAGGCCGCATTGTCGTCGGCTCGAAGAACTTTACTGAGTCATTCATCCTTGGCGAACTCATCGCCCAGCAAATCGAATCTCACACGAACCTTAAGGTGGAACGGCGGTTCTATCTGGCGGGAACCTATATTTGCCAGCAGGCGATCCTGGCAGGACGCATCGACGTCTATCCCGAATATACCGGCACCGCTCTAACGGCTGTTCTCAAACAGGCTTCTGGACACGATAAGGCCGAGGTGTACCAGCGCGTTAAGAATGAGTATGAAACCCGATTTGGACTGACGCTCGGTCCGGCACTTGGCTTCAACGATACCTTTGCGATGGAAATTCGGGGTGAAGATGCTCGCCGGATGAACGTAAAAACCTTGTCGCAAGCTGCGGGATTGGCTCCGCAATGGCGTGCTGGCTTCGGATACGAATTCATGGAGCGTCCCGACGGATACCAGGGCCTCGTCGCAACCTATGGATTACATTTTTTGGAGGAGCCTCGCATCATGGACCTTGGCCTGTTGGCGCGGGCTCTGAAAGACCATCAGATCGACTTTGCTGGAGGAAACGCCACTGATGGTCTAATTCCAGCTCTCGATCTGTCGGTCCTCGAGGATGACCGGCACTATTTCCCCCCGTACGAAGCTGTGCCCGTGGTTCGCAAACAAACCGAACAACTGCATCCTGCAATCGGGCAGGCCCTTGCCTCTCTCGGTGAGCAGATTTCAGACGCAGAGATGCGGCAGATGAATTACGCGGTGGACGGCCAGCACCGGGATACGGTGGACGTTGTACGTGAATTTCTGAAGATGAAAAAGCTCATTCCGTGATGGCCCGAGCATCAGATCGTGAGCGTCCCCTGCATGGTCAAGATCGCTCTGCCCATCAACATGACACGCTCGCCTGCAAGTTCGCACCACAATTCACCTCGACGCTCCGATAGCTGACGAGCATGCAGTCGGGTTTTGCCGAGGCGCTTCGACCAGTACGGGGTCAAGGCACAATGCACGGAACCAGTCACCGGGTCTTCCGGAATCCCGTACCTCGGCGCGAAATAGCGGGAAACAAAGTCGTCCCGCTCGCCGGGGGCGGTAATCACAACCACGTAGGGATGAAGTTGCTCAAGGAGGGAGAAGTCCGGAGTTGCCAACGCCACCTTCCCCTCATCCCTCAAAACAGCGATGTAGGTTTCGTTCACTTCCAGCAGTTCCGAGGGGTCGGTTTCCAAGCCGAGAGCTTGAGTCAATCCCGGGGGCCGCTCGCGACACGGCTGGGGCACGAGTGCAGGAAAATCCATAGCAAACAAACTACTAGCCCTTCTCACTGTCAGAATTCCCGCACGATGGTTCTCAAATTGCACGGACTCCCGGCCAAGGTCCATTAGCTCAAGGACCACAAACGCCGCTGCCAGGGTAGCGTGGCCGCAAAGCCGGATCTCGCAACGTGTTGTGAACCAACGAAGTTGGTAATGATCAGGGCCGCGAACTAAGAAGGCCGTGGCAGAAAGATTATTTTCTGCAGCGACTTTGCGCAACCATGAGTCATCTAACCACGAGTCTAAAAGGCAGACCGCAGCCGGGTTGCCGCTGCAGGGGCCTTGGGCGAATGCGTCCACGTGAAAGAGCGGAATGCGCATGGGCTCAATTCTACTGGCAATACGTGCTTCGTTAGTCTTGTCTCCTCAACGTGAGTGATCAGGTTCGAAGTCCCGCCCGATCATGCTCATCAAGTGACAAGCCCGCCAGAACGAATTCCTAACGACTGCCGGAGGGAAATATGCTGACCGCCCAGAGAGATCCCGCTGTTGGACACACGGTGTTGGAGCGGTTCGAGGACGCGCGTCGGAAGAGTGATGCCCTCTTTGAGATCGTCAAGTCCGAGGCTCTCTATGACCGACCCATCCCCGAGCGGCATCGCATCGTCTTCTACATCGGCCACCTCGAGGCCTTCGACCGGAACCTTCTGCATGAAGCCGTACTTGGGTTGCCGAGTTTCAGTCCCGAGTTTGATCGCCTCTTTGCGTTTGGCATTGACCCGGTCGGTGGCGGACTGCCGACTGACCAAGTCTCAGACTGGCCGTCCATCGAGCGTGTCCGCGAATACGTGCTGGGCGTCCGCTCGTCGCTGGACGAAAGGCTGCCTGAAGATTTCGACCCGCACCGGGCAGCACGCGATGGTTTCGCGCTCGACACTCTTCTAAACGTTGCCATCGAACACAGATTGATGCATGTCGAGACCCTCGCTTACATGCTTCATCAGCTGCCACTGAATCGTAAGATCTCACGCACCAAGTCAGGCCTTCCGCCGTTCTCCGTCGTCTCTCATTCCATGGTCAAAATACCGGCCGGCATGGCCAGTCTAGGTCTGTCGCGGAGTTCGGGCGTGTTCGGTTGGGACAATGAATTCGACTTCCATACGGTGCATGTCCCCGCTTTCGAGATTGACCGTTACATGGTCACAAATCAGCAGTTTCTCGAATTCCTGCAAGCCAACGGATACGAAAACCGCGATCTTTGGAGTGACGCAGACTGGAAATGGAAGAACGATGAGCAAGTCTCGCATCCGGTGTTCTGGAAGAAAAATGGTGAGTCGTGGCTTTACCGCACGATGTTCGACGAGATTCCGCTTCCGATGGACTGGCCCGTATATGTGAGCCGCGCAGAGGCTGCTGCCTACACGCGATGGGCGGGCAAGGCGCTGTCGACCGAAGAGCAATGGCACCGTGCCGCATACGGAACAGCAGAAGGATCTCAGCGGCAGTATCCGTGGGGTGATGACTCTCCGACGGCAAGCCGTGGCAATTTCGACTTCTACAGCTTTGATCCGCAACCAGTGAATGCTCATCCGCAGGGCCAGAGCGCTTTTGGCGTGGAGGGGCTATTGGGCAATGGCTGGGAGTGGACTGCGAGTGTGTTCGGACCTTTTCAGGGTTTCCGGCCGTTTCCGTTTTACCGCGGTTACTCTGCCGACTTTTTCGATGGAAAGCACTTCGTCATGAAAGGTGGGTCGGCTCGCACAGCGGCCTGCATGCTGCGACCGACATTCCGCAACTGGTTCCAAGGCCATTACCAGTACGTGTACGCGGGATTTCGTTGCGTGAATGCCTAAATCAAGGAGTCAACGATGCTCGTCCATTCGATCCCCACGAATGCCGGTTACGATTTTGCCAGCGATGTCCGGGCGGGGCTCACACGTCCAAGCCAGAAGGAACTTCCCTCAAAATATCTGTATGACGATGTTGGGTCTGCTCTCTTCGAGGTGATTAGCCATCTTCCGGAGTACGGCCTGACTCGGGCCGACGAGCGTTTGCTGCGCCGACATGCAAGAGAGATCGTCGACCGTGTGCCCGGTCCGGTTGCCGTGGCTGAACTTGGAAGCGGCAGCGGAAAAAAGACGCGTTGGCTGCTTGAGGCCTTCTGCCGCAGGCAGCGTACTTCTTACTACCCGGTGGAGATATCGCACGCCGCGCTCGTCATGTGCGAGCGTGAATTGAGCGACATCGACGCCATCAGCATCGTCGGCTTCGAGCGCGAATATCTTGACGGCTTGCTGGAAGTAGCCGCGTATCGCAAACCAGGACAGCATCTCTGCGTACTTTTCCTAGGAAGTACGATTGGCAACTTCGATCGAGCGGCAGGTATAGATTTTCTTTCGGAGGTCCGGAATATCCTGCAGCCTGGTGACTCTCTGTTGCTTGGAACCGATCTTGAGAAGTCGAGTTCGCAGCTCTTGCAGGCTTACGACGACGAACTTGGAGTTACTGCAGCGTTCAATTTAAATCTGCTGGCTCGGGCCAATCGGGAACTCGCAGCTGATTTCGCTTTGCCGCATTTCAAACACCGGGCCAGGATTAACTCCGAAGCGAGAAGCGTCGAGATGCACCTGGAGTCAAAGCGGCGTCAGGTGGTAAGCATTCCCATGGCAGAGGTAGTAGTGGAGTTTCAGGAGGGCGAGACAATTTGGACCGAGAGCAGCCACAAATACTCGCCAGACGAAATCTCTGACACAGCGCAACGGGCGGGCTTCCGGTGCGAAGTGCAATGGATTGACGAGCAGTGGCCTTTCGCTGAAAATCTGCTTATTGCCGAATAGTGGGGTCCTCAAGATAATTTTGATCTGCGCCAAGTGTGCAGGTTAATCGCACTGACCACCATGCAAAAAACGTTGGCCGGGATAAAGCCTAACTGCGCAGTTCGAAAGCCAATGACGCAAACAATCAGACTGTTGATGCCACAGAGCACCCAACCTTCCCAACAACGTCGGCCAATCAGGATGGTGGAAGCAATGGTTAATACACAAGAAATGTAATCAAGACGAAGCACGTATGGAAAACCTCCGCGAAATTCATTTTGAGGCAGAGAGAGCCCGTTTTTCGCGGAGTTTGGCCTTTCGTAAGATGACGGAAGTCACTTGACCGGAAATGAGCGCGTTCTGGGAGACACTACATGCATAACGGATGCACACATCTCGATCAGATCAAAATCAAGACAACCAGCAAGCATGTCTGCGAAGAATGCGTGAAGATGGGTGACACTTGGGTTCACCTTCGCTTATGCCTCTCGTGCGGACACGTAGGCTGTTGCGACTCTTCGAAAAACAAGCATGCCACCAAGCATTTTCAAAAAGTGAAACATCCCCTGATTCGCTCGATTGAACCGGGCGAATCGTGGGTCTGGTGTTATGTCGATCAGGTCGAAGCCGGCGAACTCGAAGCCTAAACCAGCCGCGACACAAGGGCACAGCCCGGGAAGGTGTAACTAGCAGAATTGTGGAATGGCAGCCTACGCGTAACTGTGCGACCATAATGGCTTACGCACATCTAACTTATTTGCTCATCCGGTGGTAACAGTCGAAAATTTTCACCCAGTCTGAGAGTAATCATGGCGAAGCCCATTCTGCTGACGGTCGACGACGATCACGACGTCCTGCGCGCCATCGAACGCGATCTGCGCTCGAAGTATGGCGCGAGCTATCGCGTCTTAAGCAGCGACTCCCCCACGAGTGCGCTTGATCTGCTAAAGGAACTGAAAGTCCGAAACGATGGAGTCGCCCTGCTGCTGGCGGACCAGCGTATGCCGCAAATGGACGGTGTGGGTTTCCTGCAAGCGGCTCGGCAATTCTTTCCCGACGCCAAGCGCGCCTTGCTGACTGCTTACGCCGATACGAATGCGGCGATCAGTGCCATTAACACGGCGAACATCGATTATTTCTTCATGAAGCCGTGGGATCCTCCTGTAGAACATCTGTATCCGCAACTTGATGACTTGCTCGACGATTGGCAGGCATCGTATCGGCCCGAATTCGAAGGGATTCGTGTGCTGGGGACTCGATGGTCTCCGCAATGCTATGAGCTGCGCGATTTTCTGGCTCGCAGCCACGTGCCTTACCAGTGGATTGACGTCGAAGGTTCCGCGAATGATCCGGAGACGAAACGACTGATGGAAGCGTTGGGCTCGGACTCAAACGAACTGCCAGTCGTGCTGTTTCCAGACGGAAACAAACTGTTGCGCACGGTCCCGGCGGAAATAGCGCAGAAAGTTGGACTCCGGACGCGCGCCGACACTACCTTCTTCGATCTGGCGATCGTTGGCGGAGGCCCAGCGGGATTGGCTGCCGCAGTCTATGGAGCCTCGGAAGGTTTAAAGACCGTCATCATTGAGCGCGACGTTCCGGGTGGTCAGGCCGGCATGAGTTCGCGAATCGAAAATTATCTTGGGTTTCCTGTAGGCCTAAGCGGAGGCGATCTGGCCCGGCGTGCCGTGGTACAAGCTCGGCGCTTTGGAGTTGAAATCCTAGCGCCACAGACAGTCGTGGGTCTTCGCACGGAAGGCCCATATCGCATCATCAAGTTGGCGGACGACAGCGAGATTTCCTGCCACGCATTGATGATCGCGACCGGCGTGCAATGGCGGCGGCTGGATGCTCCTGGGATCGATCGTCTGCAGGGCGCCGGAGTCTATTACGGCGGAGGAACGACCGAGGCGCTTTCCTGCAAGGGAGAAATTGTCTATGTGGTAGGTGGCGCAAATTCTGCAGGGCAAGCCGCCATGAATTTCTCAAAGCATGCCGAGCGCGTTGTCATCCTCGTGCGTGGAGATTCTCTTTCGAGCACAATGTCGCAGTACTTGATTGATCAGATCAACGAAACTCGAAATATCCAGATCTGGTCTCACGCCAGCGTGGCCGAGGCCCATGGCGATACTCATCTGGAGGAGATCTCGGTTCTCTGTTCCGACACCAACAAGGTTGAGCGCGTGCCAGCCGGGTCGATGTTTATCTTCATCGGAGCACTACCACGTACAGACTGGATGGGAGATGCGATCGAGCGCGATGACCGCGGCTTCGTTCTTACCGGACCGGATCTGATGCAAAAAGGCAAGCGTCCCAAGAAATGGTCGCTGGAGCGCGATCCATTTCTGCTTGAGACCAACGTTCCTGGCATATTTGCCGTCGGCGATGTCAGGCATGGATCTGTGAAGCGAGTTGCCTCCGGTGTGGGAGAAGGTTCTGTTGCCGTTCAATTCATCCATCAGTATCTGAGCAAGGTCTAGATGGCCGAACTACTCGAACTTCTGCGGGCGGTTCCGATTTTCTCCGATCTGCCAAACGATCAGATCGACTGGTTCCTCAGTCAATCGAAGGAAATGCGACTGGACGCCGGGGAAACCTACGTCAAGCAGGGTGATCCTGCCGACACAATGACCGTGCTGCTGGAAGGAGAATTCCAGTGGCGTGGCGAATTTGCGGGCGAGACGGCTGTTTTCAATCTTAGCGCTGGTGCGGTCACCGGGGCCTTACCGTTTTCGCGCATGAAGAATTACACGCTGAGCGGGCGTGCCCTAACTGCAGGCCTTGTTCTGCGATTTCCTGCGGCCCTTTTTCCGCAGCTGATACAGAGGATGCCTGAGCTGACCAGCCGGCTTGTCGGACTGATGTCTGACCGGATTCGCGAGGCCACCCGCTTTGAGCAACAGCGCGACCGGCTCGCATCCCTTGGCAAACTCTCCGCTGGACTGGCGCACGAACTGAACAACCCTGCTTCCGCCGCAAAACGCGCGTCAAGTCAGCTTCGTGAAATGATCAAACATGTTCGTAACGCCAGCCACGAATTGGGGAAACGAGAGCTTACTCCGGCTCAGAAATCCGAAATCGAGCAGCTCGAAGCTTCACTGATGAACTTCGATGGACCTCCGCCCAATGCTCTGGCTGCGAGTGAGCGCGAAGATCAGATCGATTCGTTGTTGCGCAGCCACGGGCAGGATGATTTATGGCAACTCGCAGCCGATCTGGCCAGAAGAAATTTCGATCCGAAAGTTCTGGAACACCTGTTTGCGACGCTTGGGCCGGAGACTGCGCGTGCCGCGTTAGTACGCATCGCGGCGATCGTGGAAATTGCCGGCTTGTTAAATGAAATCGAGAGCAGCACCTCCCGCATTTCTGACCTGGTGAAGGCCATCAAGGAATACACCTTCATGGACCAGTCTCCGGTGCAGAACGTCGATATAGTCAAATCGCTCGAGACCACGCTGACCATTCTGAATCATAAGCTGAAGCGCGGCGTTACCGTTCATCGCGAGTATCAGCCCATTCCGTTGTTGGTGAACTCGTTTGGAAGCGAACTGAATCAGGTCTGGACCAATATCATCGACAACGCAATCGATGCCATGAACGGGAAAGGCGAACTGACCGTTCGCACCTATCGCCAGGATGATTGTGTTGTCGTGGAGATCGACGACAACGGGCCCGGTATTTCTAAGGAAGTATTGCCACGGATTTTTGAGCCCTTCTTTACGACCAAGGCGGTGGGAGAGGGGAGCGGGCTCGGATTAGATACGGTGCAACGCATCGTCAAGAAGCACCGAGGCAACGTTCAGGTTCATTCGAAGCCCGGGGATACGCGCTTTCAGGTATGGCTGCCGGTCGCTCAGGGATAGCCAGCAGCCTGCTTTCTGAATTTGTTTCCAACCCTAATATTTCTCTTGCTGTCGTGCTAATCCCGGACCTCAAAGTTTAAGACGTTCAATCTGGGGGGCGCTTCGCATCATATGGGTGAAATTGAGAACCGAGGAGGGATTTTCATGGGTATGCCGCAGCATTACGATGCGATCGTGATCGGATCAGGACAGGGAGGTACGCCATTGTCTGTCGCTCTGGCGCAGGCAGGAATGCACACCGCCCTGATCGAGCGGAAACACGTCGGCGGCACCTGCATCAATGAAGGGTGCACCCCCACGAAGACGATGGTGGCCAGCGGTCGCGTCGCATATTTGGCGCGCCGCGCCGCCGACTACGGCGTGCACACCGGCCCAATCAGCATCGACATGAAGAAGGTGCGCCAGCGCAAGCGCGATATTGTGGACAGCTTTCGCGGAGGCGGTGAAAAGCGCATACAAAACACTCAAGACCTGGATTTCATTTCCGGAGAAGCAAGTTTTACCGACCCCAAGACTCTCATCGTGAAATCGCCTGACGGCAAATCGCGTTCTGTCTCTGCAACGCGGATCTTCATCAATGTGGGCGCTCGATCTTCTCGGCCCAAACTCGACGGCCTCGAATCCGTAGACGGTCTCGACAATATCTCCATCATGGAACTCGACACTGTGCCAGAGCACCTGCTCGTTCTCGGTGGAGGATACATCGGCCTGGAGTTCGGCCAACTCTTTCGCCGCCTCGGAAGCAAAGTGACAATCGTCCAATCGGGGAAACAACTGCTCGCTCGTGAAGATCCGGATGTCGCGGAAGAGGTACACAAGATTCTTCGAGAAGATGGAATTGACGTCGTCCTAAGTGCAAGAGCGAAGCGTGTTGAAGGGCAAAGCAACGCCGTTCGCCTGCATATTCAGGCGGCGGAGACTTCGACGACGTTGACCGGATCCCACCTGTTGCTGGCGACAGGTCGCACTCCCAACTCAGATACGCTGAATCTCGTGGCGGCGAAAGTGAAAACGGACGATCGCGGATTCATCCAAGTAAACGAGCGACTCGAAACAACCGCGCCGGACATCTACGCGCTTGGCGACATCAAGGGAGGGCCGGCATTCACTCACATTTCGTACGACGATTTCCGAATCCTTCGCGCGAATCTGTTGGAACACAAGAGCGCATCGACGAAAGATCGCTTTGTACCATATACAGTGTTCATTGACCCGCAACTGGGCCGCATAGGTCTCACGGAGGCTGAGGCGCGAGAACAGGGCCGAACTATTCAAGTTGCAAAGTTGCCCATGAGCTCCGTTGCCCGTGCTCTGGAGATAGATGAAACGCGCGGATTCATGAAAGCTGTGGTCGATGCCGAGAGTAAGCAGATTCTTGGTGCCGCTGTACTCGGCATCGAAGGCGGGGAGATCATGTCTGTGTTAGAGACTGCCATGATGGGAAAGCTACCGTACACCGCTCTGCGGGATGCCACCTACGCTCATCCGACGTTGTCAGAGTCGCTCAACAATTTGTTCATGGCGATGGACAAGGGTTAGATCTCAGGATCGATTACTATTGACTCGCAACGCGTGCCTCGCATCATGAACGTTCATCTGATTGACGGTACCTACGAATTGTTCCGGTACTTCTTTGCCGTGCCTTCTGCGAAGGACAATACTGGCCAGGAGATTGGCGCCGTCCGAGGTGTTCTCGGCTCCGTATTCACCATGATCGAGGGTGGAGCGACGCATCTCGGCGTGGCCACCGATCACGCTGTCGAGTCTTTTCGCAACGATCTCTATGCCGGCTACAAAACAAGTGAAGGAGTACCACCGGAATTGCTTTCGCAATTCCCGATTCTCGAAGACGCTCTGAGCGCGATGGGTGTGAAAGTCTGGCCGATGACTTACTTCGAAGCCGACGATGCGCTCGCATCGGCGGCGGCAAAGTCGACGATCGATCCGCAAGTTGGCCAGATTTTGATCTGCACTCCTGACAAAGACCTAGCTCAGTGTGTCGTCGGCAACAGAGTCGTACAGGTAGATCGCCGTCGCGAAATTGTACGGGACGAAGCTGCGATTGAAGCCAAGTTTGGCGTGAAGCCTGAATCGATTCCCGATTATCTGGCGGTAACTGGCGACAGTGCAGACGGTTATCCGGGCATAGCTGGCTGGGGCGCGAAGGCCGCAGCAGCGGTGTTCTCACGATATGGTCACCTCGAGGATGTCCCAAGAGACTCTCGTGATTGGGATCCTTCGATTAAGCGTGCAAAGGGTTTGGCCCAATCGTTGTTCCAGTCATGGGATGACGCTCTTCTCTTTCGTACCCTCGCCACGTTGCGGTTGGATGCGCCCGTCTTCGAATCGCTGGACGAACTGAAGTGGGACGGACCGCGCCCGGAGTTCGAACAATTCTGCGAGCGCCTCAGCGCGCCGGATCTTTATCGGCGTGTAACAGCACGTGCTCTGGCTCCTACGAAGTAAGCGCGTGTCACTCAGACCGGCAACAGTCGCCGGTAAATAGCCATCCCCACGACGGCATCGACTCCCATCGCATCGAGCGCCGAGACTTCTTCAATGCTTCGAATTCCCCCCGCCGCAATCAGTCCACGGGATGTGTTCGCTCGCAGGTTGCGCACTACATCGAGAGGAATCCCCTTCAACAGTCCCTCGGTATCGATGTGCGTGTAAAGAAACGCGCCGCAAAATGGCTCCAGCGCTTTCATCATCTCGCCTGGTGTGATGCTCGTCGTTTGTTTCCATCCTTTGATCGCTACGTGGCCGCGGAGAGAGTCGACAGCAAAAATGAGCCTCGCAGGATCGATCCGCTGCGCAATCTCGCCAGCGAAGGTGGAGTTCACGGCTCCATCGGAAATCAACGAAGATCCGAGAATGACCCGTCGCGCGCCGAGGTCGAGAGTGTTTTGTGCCTGCTCGATCGAGCGAATGCCTCCGCCAACTTGGCATGGAAGCCGCCGTGAAATGTCGCGAATAAAAGATTGATTGTTTCCCAATCCCATCGCGGCGTCGAGATCAATGAGCTGCACCAGGGGATATCCCTTGAATCGGTCAATCCACTCGTCAAAGTTATCGAACTCAAGCGCCTTCTTTGCACCTTGCACGAGTTGCACGATTTTTCCGCCCATTAGGTCGATGGAAGGGATCAGCATGGCCACCTCATCGGAATCCCCGCAGACTTCAGCGATTGCTTGAGTTCTCCGACATCGCGAAGTCCGTAGTGAAAGATCGAAGCCGCCAGAGCCGCATCAGCATGACCTTCGCAGAAGACTGTCCTGAAATCTTCGGCACTCCCCGCGCCGCCTGATGCAATCACTGGAATCTGAACAGAGTCGGATACAGTGCGTGTCAGTTCGCAATCGAAGCCGGAAGCAGTACCGTCGCGATCCATGGAGGTCAGCAGAATTTCGCCCGCACCCTGCAACTCCGCCTCGCGTGCCCACTCCAGAACATTGCGCCCGGTCGCCCGTCGGCCCCCATGCGTGAAGACTTGCCAGTGAGTGCGATTCTCTCCACGTTTTGCATCAATCGCAACCACCACTGCCTGTGAGCCAAAACGCTCCGCGATTTCTCTGATCAAGGCCGGATCGGCAAGTGCGGCAGTGTTGATGCTGACCTTGTCTGCGCCGGCGGAAAAAACTGTCGCCGCATCTTCGAGAGTGCGAATGCCGCCGCCGACCGTAAAAGGAATGAAAAGGTGGCGCGCGGTTCGTCGCACCGTCTCCAGCAGGGTGGCGCGGCCTTCGTTCGCGGCCGATATGTCGAGAAGCACTATCTCGTCGGCTCCTGATTCGGCATGCGCCTTCGCCAGCTCAGCGGGATCGCCCGCATCCCGGAGCTGCGTAAACTGGACTCCTTTGACGACACGATCCCCATGCACGTCGAGGCAAGCGATGATGCGTTTGGTCAGCATGTCAGAGAGCGCAAAAATTTGCGAGCAGCTTGAGTCCGATTTCTCCGGACTTTTCGGGATGAAACTGAACGCCGAAGAGATTGTCACGCTCGATCGCCGCAGAGAAACTGCTGCCGTACTCGCACGAGGCAACGGTCCAATCGTTCATCGGAATAAAAAAAGAATGCGTGAAGTAAACCAGCGAAGACTGAGGCACATCGCGAAACAATATCGAACCGGGGTTGATGTCGAGTTGATTCCAGCCGACGTGCGGCAGCTTGGCTGTTTCCGGGAATCGCAAGCAGGTCCCGGCAAACATCGCCGAGCCATGTGTACCTGGCGATTCTGCGCTGCCCTCCAGCATCCACTGCATTCCGACGCAAATTCCGAGAAACGGGACGCCACGCCCGACCTGCTCAATGATTGCCGGCCGCGCTCCCGAATCCGCAAGTGCCTGCGTCGAAGCGAAATGTCCCACTCCTGGCAGAACGATCTTTGCCGCGTCCCGAATCTCCGCAGGATTGCTTGTTATCCGGGAATCTTGCCCAAGCCAGTCGAGCGCTTTCTTCACGGATACAAGATTCCCGGCACCGTAGTCGACGACCGCGATCATCACAGCACTCCCTTCGTCGACGGCAACAGGCGTTTCATCCGCTGGTCGCGCCAGCAGGCCGCTCGTATCGCCCGCGCGAAGGCTTTGAAGAGAGATTCGATCTTGTGGTGGGCTGAGCGTCCGTAGAGCACTCGAGCGTGCACGTTGGCACGCGCGCCGCGAGCGAAGCCCTCGAGGAAATCATGGACGAGATCCGCTTGCAGATCGCCCACCAGACGCTCGCGGACTTTGGTGTCGATTACCGCCGAAGTTCGTCCGCAAAAATCAACCGCAGCCATCCCCATCGTCTCGTCCATCGGCATCAGGAAATATCCAGCACGCAGAATGCCGCGCTTGCTGCCTAAGGCCTTGTCGAACAGTTGACCAAGAACGATTCCTACGTCCTCCACTGTGTGGTGCTGATCAACATCAAGATCGCCATTCGCTTTGAGTTGCAAATCAAATCCGCCATGATGCGCGAAGAGTTCGAGCATGTGATCGAAAAAGCGGACGCCAGTCGAAACCTTGTATTTGCCTCGTCCATCGATGTTCAGCGACGCCTGAATCTGTGTCTCTTTTGTGATGCGGTTGACATGAGCTTTTCTCATCGCGCCGGTGCCCCCTGAGCAATGCTGAGTTCTTCCAAAGTTGCGTTAAGTGCATTCAGCAATTTGTCGGTGTGGTTCTTAGGCCCGAGCGTGATCCGCACGCAGCCCTCGCAACCGTAATCGGCAGATCGGTCGCGCACCAGGATGCCCTGAGTACGCATGCGCTCGGTGAAGTGGCGTGCATCGTCACCAGTGGTGCCGACGCGCATCAGAACAAAGTTCGCTTCGCTGGGCCAATAACGAACGCCGGCGACTTGTAAAGCTTCTTGCAGGCGAGTCCGCGATTCCAGAATCTCACTCACATACTTCTCTACGAACTCTCGGTCTTCCAGTGCTACTGGCAGGCATGCAAGGGCCACACTGTTCACGTTGTATGGCGAGCACACCCGCCGCACGGCAACCATTTGATTTGCATCGCCGATTAGCGCTCCAACCCGTAGCCCTGCCAGCCCATATGCTTTTGAGAATGTTCGCGCGACGAAAATGTTGGAATACTTTCCCTTCTCAGCGAGAACGCTCTTTCCGCAGAACTCGAAGTACGCTTCATCAATCAAAACAGCTGCCTGCCGGGCGAGCCGAGCCAACGCGAGCAATTGGTCAAGCGGAGCAAGTGTCCCCGTGGGATTGTTGGGATTTGCTACGGCGATCAGCCGCGTACGGTCTGTGACGGCTTCGCACAGCGCAGCAAAGGGAAATTCGAAGTTAGCCCCCATCGGAGCGCAAATCACATTCGCGTCCGCCGCCATCATGTAGATCCGGTACATGGAATACGTGGGCACAACAATCAATGCCTGATCGCCTGGTTCGAGATACGTCTGGCAAAGCAAGTGGATCGCCTCATCCGTTCCGTTGGTCAGCAGCAGTTCTGAGTCCGCGACGTTGAGGAACTCTGCCATCTGCCTTTCTGCGAACGCCTTCTCTGGATACCGCGCAAGGTCTTCGAAACTGATTTGCCGCAGCCAATCCAAAACGCGCGGCGAGCACCCGACTGTGTTTTCGTTGAAGTCGAGCCGCAGCCCATCTCGTCCAGCGAGCGGCGGATGGTAGATCGGAATGGAAAATACCCGTTCTTTCGCTCTAAGCATTCTTGTACCTCACTCGGACAGATTCCACGTGAGCTTGCAAGCCTTCGAGTTCCGCCAGGTATTCAATTGTTCCTGAAAGCTGCCGCAGAGCTCTGCTGGAAAGCTCCTGCACCGTAACCAGCTTCACAAAATCCATGACGCTCAGCCCGCCGCGAAATCGCGCCTGACCTGAAGTCGGCAGCACGTGGTTGGGTCCCGACGCGTAATCGCCCGCAGCCTGCGGCGAATAGTCGCCGACAAATACCGACCCCGCGTTTCGGATATGCGGCACATCGTCAGCCGACACCGTAATGTGCTCGGGCGCAATCAGATTCACCCATTCCCGTGCCTGCCCACGTGAACTCGCCACCAGAATCGCGCCGTTACGCCGTAAAGACTCACGGGCAATTGCATTGCTTTTCGATAGTCGTAAGAGTTCAGCCGCCACAGCCTGAGCCATGCGACTGGATGAGGTTATAAAAACGGACACTGCGTCTGGGTCATGTTCTGCCTGGGAAACCAGATCAGCTGCAATGAAAAGAGGGTTTCCCGAATCACTCATCACTACGGCTTCGGTGGGTCCCGCGACAAAATCAATTGCGCAATCAAACGAGACCAACTTCTTGGCGACGGTCACGTATGCATTGCCCGGACCAACGATCTTGTCAACGCGTGGAATGCTCTCGGTGCCATATGCAAACGCCGCGATCGCCTGGGCCCCACCCACTCGGTACAACTCATCTATCCCGAGGACAGAGCAAGCCGCTAACACCGCATCCGAGGGCTTCGGTGACGCGACTCTAATGTGCTTCACCCCCACGCATTGCGCCGGAATGACGGTCATCAGCAATGTCGAAACCAATGGATAGCGCCCCCCCGGCACATAACATCCCACTGAATCGAGCGGAATCACCAACTGACCCAAAGAACTGCCGTTGCGAGTTTTCGTCCAGGCGGAAGGCTTCTGCCATTCGCAGAAACGCTGGATGTTCTGCGCTGTTTTTGTGATGGCCCCTCGGAATTGAGGAGACGCTGCCTTCGCGGCCTGATGAATCTCGTCGGGAAGAATCCTGATCGGCTGCTTCCCAGTTAGACCATCCCAACGCTCAGCATATTCACGCAGTGTACGGTCGCCGCCGCGGCGCACACGATTCACGATGCTGCGAACTCTCGGCTCCAGCGAACTCAGCTTTACACTTCGCGTCGAAATCCGCTTTACCGCGACCGCTGCAGCATTCCCGGTAAGAACTTTCATCAGAGCACCACCTTGTTCAGCGGATACTCGACGATACCTTCGGCCCGCGCCTCTTTCAGACGAGGAATCACTTTCCACGCGGCAGATTCGTCGATCACCGTGTTGACGGCGAGCCAGTCTTCATCGCTCAGGTGAGAAATGGTTGGTTTTTGCAGCGCCGGTAGGACTGCCAAGACGCTTTGCAGATCCGCCCGGCGCACGTTCAACATCAGGCCTACCCGGTCCTGCGCCTCCATCGCACCTTGTAGCATGAGCGCCAGATTTTCGATCTTTCGCCGCTTCGCGCAGTCTTGATAAGCAGTTTTGTTTGCGATCAGCTGTGTATTCGACTCGAGAATGGTTTCCAGAATTCGCAGGCGATTGGCCCGCAGCGAACTGCCGGTCTCAGTCACTTCGACGATCGCATCCGCAAGCATCGGAGCCTTTACCTCCGTGGCGCCCCACGAAAATTCAACCCGGACATCCACATTTCTTTGCTTGAAGAAATTCCGCGTGACATTCACGAGTTCTGTCGCGATGATCCGTCCGGAGAGATCTTCCGCACATCGAAATGGAGAATCTTCAGGAACTGCCAGCACCCAGCGCACTTTGCCCCGGCTACGCTTGGCGTAGATGAGATCGCTGACCTTCAAGACCTCCAGGCCACTTTCAATAACCCAGTCGAGGCCAGTCAGACCGCAATCAATCGCTCCATGTTCCACATAACGCGCCATCTCCTGCGCGCGAATCAACATGCAATCGATCTCGGGATCGGCAGTGTTAGCCACGTATGACCGCCCGTTTGTGTAAGCCGGAAGTCCGGCCCGTGCGAAGAGCTGTAACGTGGATTCCTGCAAGCTGCCCTTCGGGATACCGATGTGGAGTTTCACTGGCCGCTCCTCGCGGCAGATTCGGCCAGACCTTGCGCCACCAGATCGCCGATCGGTTCCGTGAAGCAGGATCTTGTCCCCCGATGGCAAACCATTCCGCTGCCTTCGACATTGACGCGCAATAGCAAGGAGTCACGATCGCAATCGGTGCTCGCAGAAATAATGCGCAGCCGGTTGCCCGACGTCTCTCCTTTGGTCCAGAGCTTGTTTCGGGTCCGGCTGTAAAAGGTCACGTAGCCTTCTGCCACGGTTCGCTGCAAAGCTTCGCGATTCATGAAGCCGACCATCAGCACTTCGCCGCCGTCAGCGTCCTGCACTACGGCAGGTATCAATCCGCCCAACTTGACGAAATCAAAGTCCTCGTTCATGCGTAATCTCCAAGAAACAAAAAGCCCGCTGAGCGGTGTGCGCTTCAGCGGGCTCGAAACTCGATAAGTGCGATTTAGCTCAGATGCACCCCCGCCATCGCGTTGTGCGCGTGGTGGTGATGATGATGCTTCTGAGATGACATCGTGTATCGAGAATAGATTCGCCGATGTGGACCGTCAAGAAGTTTACAAGCCATTCGGAGCATTTGTTTCGATGCAGTACATCGATTTTTTCGATTTCAGGAGGGATCAGTGCTCAGCAGCCTCGGCGCAAAATTGCCAGGATCGCGCAAACATCATAGAATCAGTGGAGCAAGAATCCCTTCAGTAGGCCCGTAGCTCAGTTGGTCTAGAGCGCTTCCTTGACACGGAAGAGGTCGATGGTTCGAATCCATTCGGGCCTACCATATCTCCTCGGTCCAACCCGAACAAACCGGTTACAGAATGTGCGACATCCTCTTGCCTGAGTAGATCAAAAATGAATTATTTCTTGCGCGGTCGGGCTCCGTCTAGGACTAGCGCGCAGAGGTGATCTACGAAATCCCGGGTGAGTCGATCATGCTGAATGAGGAAGCGCATGTAGATCGGGCCGTAGAGGGAGTCGAGGAGAAGATCGGGGTCAACGTTCTTGCGGAGTTCGCCGCGACGGATTGCGCGCTCGAGAGTCGCGTAAGCTTCGCGACGCCGGGGCCATAGAAAGCGCTCGCGAAATGCGTCGATCAGATCCTTGTCGCTCTGTCCCGCCGCCAGGATTGCGGAGACGATTCTTCCACGCCGACTGCGAAACACTTTCACCAGTTGACGCATCTGGCGGCTCATGTCGGTGTAAACCGAACCTGTGTCGGGAAAGTGCAAATGGCGCGTAGTGCTGATAGCGAACGCGTCGGCGATCAACGCGCCTTTGTTGGGCCACCAGCGATAGACGGTCGCCTTACCCACCGCGGCGCGATCTGCCACTTCTTCGATCGTGAGGTCGGCAAAACCACTTTTGCCAAGCACCTTCAACGTGCTGCGGAGGATTGCCTGGCGAGCCTTTTCACTGCGCGGGCGCCCCGGAGGCCGCTTCCCATTCGCATTTTCACGGTATGAGGCGGCCAACAATCTTTGGCGCATGAACATACGCTACCATATAATTCAGGCTACGTATTTAGAATCCGATACGGTGAGTATCGAATCTAAGAGTTCATTGATGACGCGCTGGGGCAGCGTCCTGCGGCATTTCGTACGATTGGAGCGAGTGGTTCCTCATGTGGATTGTTGCACTGGCCCTACGGCGTCCTTATACGTTTGTCGTGATGGCGATCGTGATTTTAATCCTTACGCCGATCACGATCCTGCGCACTCCCACAGATATCTTTCCTGAGATCAATATTCCGGTCGTGTCGGTGGTCTGGTTCTATTCCGGCATGTCACCGCAGGATATGGCAAACCGGATCGTGGCCAATTCCGAGCGCGGCATTACAACGACAGTCAACGACATTGAACACATGGAATCCCAGTCCGTGTATGGATTGGGAGTCATTAAAGTGTTTTTCCATCCTGGAACGAACGTACAGGGCGCGATCGCACAGATTACATCGATTAGCCAGACTACGGTGCGAAGCTTGCCGCCGGGGACGACACCTCCTCTGATCATTTCTTACAGCGCGTCTACCACACCGATCATCCAGCTGGGTCTGAGCAGTAAGACCCTGCCCGAGCAGCAACTCTTCGATCTGGGCCAGAATTTTCTTCGTACGTATCTGGCAACGGTTCCAGGCGCAGCAACACCTTATCCCTATGGAGGCAAGATCCGGCAGATTCAGGTGGACTTAGATCTGCCGCGACTCCAGGCTTATGGACTAGAGCCGACCGACATCGTGAACGCAGTCAACGCGCAGAACATCATTCTGCCAACGGGCACGATGAAGTTGGGACCGTTGGAATACGACATCGAGATGAACGGAACTCCGCAAACGATTGCGGAACTGAACGATCTCCCGGTTAGAACGACGAATGGATCGACGCTGTACATGCGCGACGTGGCGCATATCCGTGATGGATTCGCGCCGCAAACGAACATCGTGCGCCAGGACGGAAACCGCGGCGCGCTGATGTCGATCTACAAGAACGGTAGTGCGTCGACTCTGCGGATCGTTGCTGGCGTGAAGAACATTGTGGACCAGGCTGCACAGGCGCTGCCTCCGGAACTGAAGATTTCTCACCTGTTCGATCAGTCCCTGTTTGTCCGCGCGTCCATCTATGGAGTCGTTCGCGAGGCGCTGATCGCGGCGGCGCTCACGGCGTGCATGATCCTCATCTTTCTAGGCGACTGGCGGCCGACGATTGTCATCTCGATTTCAATCCCGCTGTCGATTTTCGTCTCGATCATTTTACTTGGTGCGATTGGCGAGACCATCAACATCATGACGCTTGGCGGGTTGGCGCTGGCGGTCGGAATCCTGGTTGATGATGCCACGGTAGAAATCGAGAACATCGAGCGCAATCTGGCCATGGGCAAGGAGATGCGCCAGGCGATTCTGGATGGAGCACAACAGATCGCCGTGCCAGCTTTTGTCTCGACGCTCAGCATCTGCATTGTGTTCGTGCCGATGTTCTTTCTGAGCGGTGTAGCGAAGTTCCTGTTTGTGCCGCTCGCCGAAGCCGTGAGCTTCGCCATGTTGGCAAGCTACCTGCTGTCGCGAACATTGATTCCTACGCTGGTGATGTACATCATGCGTGGGCATGAGCACCGGGCCGAGACTCCGAAGTCCATCTTTTCACGGGTCCAGAGAGGCTTTGAGCGGAAGTTCGAAGATTTCCGTAGAGGCTACGAATCACTGCTGGAAACGACACTCGAGCATCGCGGGATTTTCGTGGCCTGTTTCCTTCTCTTCTGTGTGCTTTCACTGGGACTCTACTCGTTCCTCGGACAAGACTTCTTCCCGCAGGTCGATGCTGGGCTGTTGCGGCTTCACGTGCGAGGTCGTCCGGGATTGCGCGTCGAAGAGACGGCTCGCCTGTGCGATCAGATCGAGAGTTCGCTCCGACAGGAGATCCCTCGAGGACAGTTGCAGACAGTGCTCGACAATATCGGCCTGCCAAATTCCGGTATTAACCAGTCGTACAGTTCGAGTGGAACGATTGGCTCGAGCGATGCGGAAATCCTGATCGGCCTTAACCCTGAGAAGCATATCCCTACGGCAGACTTAACGCGGCATCTACGCGAGTTCTTGCCGCGTCACTATCCGGGAGTGGAGTTCTTCTTTCAACCGGCAGACATCGTGACGCAGATTCTGAACTTCGGCATTCCGGCACCGATCGATGTGCAAGTCGTGGGAACAGATCTGGATTCCAACTACCTGATTGCACAGCAGATTGCCGGCAGGATGCGGCATATACCCGGAACCGCCGACGTCCACGTCCAACAACTACTGTCGTTGCCGACGCTACACATGGATATCCAGCGGACGCGAGTGACGCAGGTTGGCTTGACGGCTCGCGATGTTGCGCAGAGCGCGCTGGTTTCTCTCAGCGGCAGTTTCCAGACATCCCCGAATTTCTGGCTGAATCCTCATAATGAAGTCACCTATCAGATGGCGGTGCAGACGCCGCAGTACCGCATGACCGATCTGCAGGACCTGATGAGAATTCCAGTGGTTGCACCCCAGGGTCCGCAACTGATGGGCAACCTCGTGCAGGTGACACCTACAGTCACTCCGGCAACCGTGAATCACTACAACGTGCAGCCCGTCATCGATGTTTTCGCAAGCACGCAGGATCGTGACCTCGGAGCCGTTGCCGCTGACACGCAAGACGTCCTGAAAACATTCGAAAGTAAGCTGCCGCGAGGCACGCACATTGTGGTGCGCGGTCAGGTAGCGACGATGCGGGCCTCATTCATCGGCTTGGGCATTGGACTGGTCGGGGCGATTGGGCTGGTGTACTTGCTGATCGTGATCAACTTCCAGTCGTGGCTGGACCCATTCATCATCATCGCGGCACTGCCGGGTGCACTGGCGGGCATCTGCTGGTTCTTGCTGCTGACGCACACCACGCTGAACGTGCCTTCACTTACCGGCGCGGTGATGTGCATGGGGGTCGCAACCGCGAACTCAATCCTGATGGTGAGCTTTGCGCGCGAGCAGATGGATGAGGGAGTTCCGGCAGTGCGGGCAGCAGTGGCGGCAGGTTACACGCGCGTGCGTCCGGTGCTCATGACCGCACTCGCCATGATCATCGGGATGGTACCGATGGCGCTTGGATTCGGCGAAGGCGGCGAACAAAACGCACCTCTGGGCCGCGCAGTGATTGGTGGCCTGTTGTTCGCCACTGTAGCGACACTATTTTTTGTGCCTAGCGTGTTCGCGATTTTCCATAGCCGGCGAGAAGCACGCCGGGCACGCGAAGAACAGGCATAGGCAATCTGGTTTTTATGGACTCGGAGCAGGAGATGAACGCAAGTAAGGAAGAAACTCAGGAGCAGCGCCACGCGGCTGTGGGCAAGGATGGACACGGGCAAAAGCCTGAGCCGCATCATGCGACAAAACGGGAACTCGATGACGAGATCGCCGCGATCCAGGCCCACTCGCGGCATCAGAGCACAACGATCCAGGCACCGCCAGAGATTCCTCCAGCTCCGCCCCGGCGGGCGCTCGTGGTGGTTGGAGTGGCACTGCTGGTTCTGCTGGTTGCCGGGGCCCTGACCTTGATTGGCCGTCAAAGTCACGAGCGGGCGCTCGCTAAGGAAACGGAGTTATCGACGATTCCCACCGTGGCCGTCGTCCATCCTCTAGCGGAAAAGCCCGACGAGGAATTGGTTCTGCCGGGAACTTTGTTAGCGTTCGAGGAATCTCCGATCTACGCCCGCACGAGTGGGTACCTGGTTCGCTGGTACAAAGACATTGGAAGCCGTGTGAAAGAAGGGGAACTGCTGGCCGATATCGACACGCCAGAGGTCGATCAGGAATTGAATCAGACTCGTGCGGCACGCCAGCAAATCCTCGCGCAACTGGAACTGGCCAGAATCAGTGCCGAGCGATGGGAGAATCTGCGAAAGAGCGACTCCGTCTCGGCACAAGAGGCCGACCAGCAAACCAGCGGATACAGGCAGGCTCAGGCGAATCTTGCGGCCGCGGATGCAAATGTGAAGCGCCTCGAGGAACTCGAGGGGTTCAAGAGAGTGTATGCCCCATTTTCCGGTGTGCTCACCAGGCGCAATGTCGATCCCGGGGCGCTGATCAATGCGGGCGCAGGGGCTGCCTCGTCCGGTGTAGCCGCTGGTGGCCGAGAGTTATTTGACGTTGCGAGAGTCGATCCCCTGCGTGTGTATACCGACGTTCCACAGGCTTACTCGCCAGCCATCAAGATCGGCGCAACCGCGACCATCACTCTGCAGGAATTTCCAGGCGAAAAATTCAGCGCGAAGGTTGCGCGAACAGCAGAAGCGATTGATCAAAACACGCGAACGCTGCGGACCGAAGTGGATGTGCCGAACAAAAACCAGCGCTTGCTTCCTGGCTCATTCGGAGAAGTCCATTTCGCTGTGGGGGCCAACGTTTATCGAGTTACCGTCCCGGTGAATGCGATGCTGTTCCGTGCTCAGGGCCCACAACTTGCGGTCGTCGGTCCGGATAAGAAGATCCAACTCCGAGCGATCACGATTGGGAGAGACTACGGCACGACTCTCGAAATTCTTGCGGGAGTTTCGGTGGAAGACCAGGTTGTCATTAATCCGCCTGACTCGATCGACGAGGGACAGTTGGTAAATCTCGCTCCAGCATCTCCGGGGCAGGGAGCGAACCAATCAGCGGCACAACAGCCATCGGCGCCAGAAAGTGTACGCCAAGAAGAAAACGGTCCCGCGCAGCAGCAATCTCAGCCGGTGGGAGCAAATCAACAGCAGCGAAAGCCGAATAACAGCATCAAGGGAACGCAGCGGTGAAGAAGAGCTCGATTGCGCTGCTTGTGACGCTACTCGTTTTCGGCGCGGGTTGCACCGTGGGACCGCGTTACGCAAGACCCTCTGCACCCGCCCCCACTCCCGACACCTGGAAAACACAACCACCGTGGCAGCAGGCGGAGCCGAAGGATTCCATTTCCAAAGGCCTCTGGTGGCAGGTGTTTCAGGATCCAGTGCTCGATGGTTATGAGGAACAACTGCTGCAGGCGAATCAATCATTGATCGCGGCCCGCGATCGGTTGAATCAGGCGCGTTCGCTTGCACGGGTTGCAACAGCAGACTATTTCCCTCAAGTTGCGACGGATCCATCGGTAATACGCGAACGCGGATCAGGAAACCGCCCACTGAATGGGGCAGCGCCAGTTGTGATTAATGGGGTTGTGCAGCCGGTACATCCTTATACACAGAGTGTGTACACGATTCCATTCGCATTGAGCTATGAAGCTGATCTGTTTGGGCGCGTACGGCGAAACGTGGAAGCCTCGAATGCTTCTCTGCAATCGAGCGCGGCCGATTTGGCCAATGTGCAACTGGTGCTGACCGCTGAACTTGCGGCTGACTACTTCACCTTGCGCGAATTGGATGCGGAATATCAGGTAGTGGAGGAATCGGTCGGGGTCCAGCGAAAGGCAATGGACCTTTTGAATAGCCGACATACCGGAGGAATCGCGAGCGGATTGGAAGTGGCACAGCAAGCCACGCTCCTTGATTCCACGATCTCGCAGTTGTCTCTGGTACAACAAACCCGGGCGCAATATGAGCACGCGCTCGCGGTGCTGGTTGGACAGCCGGCCTCCAACTTCAGCGTTGCTGCCGCGCCATTCAAAACGACTCCGCCAGCAGTTCCTCTTGGAGTGCCGTCAGACGTGCTGGAGCGCCGGCCCGATATCGCTACGTATGAGCGAGACATGGCATTTGAAAATGCGCAGGTAGGTCTGGCCAAGACAGCGTTTTATCCGCACATCCTTTTGAGCGGGTCGGGAGGGTTGCAGAGCACGGCGATCTCGTCGATCTCTGGCGTGTCGAGCATTTTCTGGTCGCTGGGCGTGGATGCTCTCGAACCGCTCTTGCAAGGCGGACGCAATCGCGCACGATTGGCTGCCACGCGCGCCGCCTATGATGAGTCGGTGGCGAACTATCGGCAGACGGTGCTGACCGCATTTCAACAAGTAGAAGATGGCATTAGCAACCTGAGTACTCTATCGCAAGCGCTCTCGACGCAGACAGCCGCAGTGAACGACGCTCGGAAGGCGTTGGAGATTGCCAACAATCGCTACGTTGGTGGTGTAACGAATTATTTGGATGTCATCACAGCCCAGTCGACACTACTCAGCAATCAGCGACTTGAGACGCAACTTCTAGGACAGCAACTGGTGAGCACGGTTTATCTGGTGAAGGCGTTGGGCGGCGGCTGGGATGCGAGCCAGATCGAGAACGAGCAGGTTCATCCGCACCCGGGTCAGATTCTGCAGCAATAGTCCTTACTTAATGTACTTCTCAGGCTCTTGCAGCGCCTCCGTAAGGTCGCTGAGGAACATCGCGGCGCGGGCGCCGTCTGCGACGCGGTGATCGCAGGAAATTGTCACGGTCATCGTGGGCCGGACTGCCGGCTTCCCTTCTACGGCGACGACACGATCTGAGATTCCTCCAACAGCTAGGATTGCTGCTTGTGGCGGCGTAATAATCGCGCTGAACTGATCCACCTGATACATACCGAGATTGCTGATCGTGAACGTCGCATCGGTAATGTCGGCGGGACGTAGCTTTCCAGCGCGCGCACGCTCGGCAATATCGCGGCACTGGGTTGCGATCTCCACCAGACTTGCTGTGTGCGCACTATGGATTACCGCCGCGACGACGCCGTCGTTCACTGCGATTGCCACCCCCATGTGCACGTGATCGTGGACGTAAATCCCTTCCGCGCACCAACTGGCATTCAGGCGTGGATGCTTGAGAAGAATGCGCGATACCACCGAGACGAGCAGATCCGTGTGTGTGATGCGGATGTTGTGCCTCGACTCAATCTGACTAACGATGCGCTCGCGATATTCATCCAACGCCGCGGCATCGATGTCGCGTGTCACAAAGAAATGCGGAACGGTAGTCCAGCTCTGGGCCGTGCGTTCCGCCATGATGCGGCCCAGCGAAGTGGGCACTTCGATCTTTGCTGATTCCTTTTGGACGGAAGCAGGTGCTCGGCTTACTGCAGTCGCAGCACCTGCGGCCTGCACATCCGAGGCAAGAACTTCTCCTCCGGGACCCGAGCCCTGAATGGTGGTGATGTCCACTCCGAGTTCCTTGGCTAGACGGCGGGCTTTCGGAGAAATCTTCGCGGTCATAGCGCTCGGTTGGGCCGAAGCAGATGTTGTCAGAACCGGGGCAGCTGGTTCGGCTTTGGCGTGAGAGCCCGCTCTTCCAGAGGGCGCGGTTGATTCACTCTCAGCTGGCGGCGCCTCGCCGGGAGCAACGATCCAGGCGATCGTTTGCCCGACAGGAATATCAGTTCCTTCCGATGCCTTGACTCCTGCAAGCACGCCGTCGGCAGGAGCTTCCACTTCCACGACCGCTTTGTCGGTTTCAATCTCGAGGAGAGGCTCGCCCTTCGAGACGCGGTCTCCTTCTTTTTTGCGCCAGGCGAGGAGCTTGCCGGTTTCCTGCGCCATCTCGAGAGCGGGCATGACTACGCTGAAGGCCATAGTTGTTTGTCCTTGGGGAGGGCCTTCACTATGGCCTTCAGTCTGAAACTCCGACGCGTTCGGTCTTGGCGCTGGCTTCAATCATCTCAAGCACGCGCGAGCTTGCCGGAGCTTCACTTTCTCGTGTGGTCGGCAGCGGCCCGTTCACAGTGAAATAGTGAGCGCCAGCGACCAACAATTCTTCGGCTGGGAAACGGGTGATGACTTCGTGTCCAGTCGGAGTGACCACGATCTCTTCTTCGATGCGCGCCGCGCTCCAGCCATCGGTCGAGGGCCAGAAGGTTTCCAGCGCAAAGACCATGCCCGGTTTGATCTCGACGGGATGGTCGAACGAGACGAGGCGGCTGATAACAGGCTTCTCCCATATCGCGAGACCGATGCCGTGACCGTACTGCAGCGCAAAGGCAGCTTCTTCGTTGGGGAAACCGAAGTCTTGCGCCTTCGGCCACACCGCGGCAATTTCTGCCGTGGTGCGTCCCGGTCGAACGAGTTCGATGGCTGCATCGAGGTATTCGCGGCATCGCTTGTAGGCATCGACCATTGCATGTGATGCGTAGCCTACTGTGAAGCAGCGGTAATAGCAGGTACGATATCCCATGTAGGAGTGCAGGATGTCGTAGTACACGGGATCACCGGGGCGTAGAACACGGTCAGAAAATACGTGCGGATGCGGATTGCAGCGCTCGCCGGAAATCGCGTTGACGGCCTCGACATATTCGGAGCCGAGATCGTAGAGAACCTTGCTCACAAGGCCGACGGCTTCGTTTTCGCGCAGTCCCGGCTTCATGGCGCGGTAGAGTTCGTCGTAAGCGGCATCGACCATCATCGCCGAGGTGGTGAGCAGTGATATTTCATCCTGCGTTTTGATGACACGGGCTTCCGACATCAGGGCCTGGCCGTCGACAACCTCGATGCCCTCTTTTTGCAGCGCGAACAGCACTGGCAGTTCGACGATGTCGATTCCGACTGGCTCTTTGTGCAGGCCGCGTTTTTCGAGCTCGATGCGAATTTTCCTGGCGACGTTTTCAGCGCGTCCCATTTCCGGCGTCATCGCTCCACGCAGCACTGAGATTCCAGAGTGGGAGCGACCGTCGAGCCAGGGGCAATTCAGTTGATGGTGTTTCGCGGCAGAACCGAAATCCCACAGGATCGGCTCATCATTCTGCGGCAGCAGCGTAAAGCGATTCGCCTTGTCTTGCGCCCATGTGCCGATGTGCGTTGCCGTCAGGTAGCGGACGTTGTTCATGTCGAAGCAGAGCAACGATCCCATTGAAGATTTGGCGAGAAGGTCTTTCGCTTTCTGCAGGCGTTCGCGGCGGAGCCGGTCGAAGTCGATCCGATTCTCCCAATCGACTGCCATGGTGCCATGAGTTTTGAGTGCCATAAGAACCCCTCAGCTTCGAGCTATGAGCTACGAGTTCGAAGCTCGTGGCTTACAGCTCATTGCTACTTGCCGCATATTTCTTTCGCGGCTCTGAATATTGACTCTTCTGTCGGAACCGTGACGTCTTCCAGTGGCGGCGAAAATGGAATCGGGACGTGCATAGCGCCCATACGCCTTACTGGGGCATCGAGATCATAGAAAGCCCCCTCTGCGATCACGGCTGCGAGTTCCGCCGCAACTCCGTAACGGCCGTAGCCTTCATCCATGACGATCACCCGAGAAGTTTTCTTGACTGAGTCGATGATTGTCTTTTCGTCGAGCGGCCACGTCGTCCGCGGATCGACCACTTCCGCGCTGACTCCTTCCTTTTCCAGGAGGACTGCTGCGCCGAGCGCTACTTGCACCATGCTGCTCGTGGCCACCAGCGTGATATCTTCGCCTTCGCGCTTCACGTCCGCAACGCCGAGCGGGATCGTGTAATCCTCTTCCGGCACCGGACCCTTCAGCTTGTACATCATTTTGTCTTCGAAGAAGACGACCGGATTCTCGTCGCGGATCGCCGTCTTCAGCAAACCTTTAGCGTCGTACGGGGTCGAAGGCAAAACAACTTTCAGCCCCGGAACATGGCTGAACCAGGCATGCAGCGATTGCGAGTGCTGCGCGGCCGAACGGCGCGTTGCACCCAGGGTGGTCCGCATGACCATGGGGACTTTCCAGTGGCCACCGGACATGTAATGCGCCTTAGCAGCCTGGTTGACCATCTGGTCCATGGTGAGGGTGAGGAAGTCGCCGAACATGATATCGACCACGGGACGCAGGCCGGTCATAGCCGCACCAACTCCGATTCCGCTGAATCCAGCTTCCGAGATAGGAGTATCGAGCACGCGATCGGCGCCAAATTCTTCGACCAGCCCGGAGAGCACTTTGAATGGCGTACCGGCCTCGGCCACATCTTCGCCGAAGATGCAGACGCGCGAGTCGCGGCGCATTTCCTCGGCCAATGCCTCACGCACGGCCTGCGCAAAAGTGAGTTCGCGCTCAGGGCTCATGTGACTAGGCATAGATGTCCTCGTCGACCTGATCGACGCTGGGATAGGGCGCATTGATCGCAAACTTGACCGCGGATTCCATTTCGCTGCGGGCCTCAGCTGCGATTCGATCGAGCGCGGCAGAATCGGCATAGCCGTGTTCAATCAGCCAATTCGCATGCAATTTGATCGGATCGCGGTCGGTCTTCCAACGCTGCTCTTCGGCTTTTGAGCGGTAGTATTCGCGACTGATATCACCCACGTGGTGGCCGCTATAGCGATAAGTGTCCGCCTGCAGGAATGCGGGACCTTCGCCGACACGCGCACGCTGTATCAGCCGCTCGGCGATCGCATTCACTGCACGAACATCCTGCCCATCGACAGTGGCAGCGTCGACTCCGAAGGCCGCTGCTCGCCCGAGAATCGTTCCGGCAGTAGTTTCACTGTAGTGCGTGTACTCGTTATAGAGATTGTTCTCGCAGACGTAGATCACGGGCAGCTTCCAGAGTTGCGCGAGGTTCATCACCTCGTAGAGTGATCCCTGACCGAGAGCGCCTTCTCCGAAGAAGCAGACGGCGACTCGCCCGTTGCCGAGACGCTTGGAGGCGAATGCTGCACCCGTTGCGATACCCACACTTCCGCCGACGATCGCGTTGGCTCCTAGATTTCCCGTGGCGGGATCCGCGATGTGCATCGATCCGCCTTTGCCGCGGCAATAGCCCGCTTCCTTCCCGAGGAGCTCGGCAAACATGCGATCCGGAGACGCGCCCTTGGCCAGGCAATGTCCGTGTCCGCGGTGCGTGCTGGTGATGTAGTCGTCGATTCGCAGCGCTTCGCAGATGCCAACGGCGACGGCTTCTTCGCCACTGTAGAGGTGCGCCAATCCGGGCATCAGAGCACGCGTATAGAGTTCGTTCACCTGCTCTTCAAAAAGGCGAATGCGCACCATTTGCCGATAGGCACGTAGCCATTTCTCTTTCTCGGTGAGGGCTCCCGCGGCTGGTTCCGGCTTGGAGGTTACGGTACTCACTGCTTTTTGCCTCCCGCCGTGACGGGCGTTGTGACGCCCGACATGGCAGCGAGCACGTCAAACATGCAGGCGAAATCGTATTTCGTCCAGCCCATGCCGCGGGCAGCAGTCAGAAACTCATTGCTCACCGCAGTCGTAGGCAGCGGGACATCAAGTTGGCGGCCGAGGTCCATGGCGAGAACCATGTCCTTCTGCATCATGTTGACGTCGAACCAGGCCTCTTCCGGCTGCTGCAGCACAAAAGGCCCGCGATACTGAATCATGGGCGAAGCGATTGCACTGTGAGTCAGAACGTCGACAGCGACCTCGCGGGCGATTCCACTTTTTTCTGCAAGCAACACGCCCTCGGAAAATGCCAGCATCTGAACGGCGAGACTGAGATTTGTCGCGATCTTCATCGAGAGCGCAAGTCCGTTGTCACCGACGTGCGTCACCTTGGGACCAATATCGAGTAGGAGAGGCTTGATCTTCTCGAATGTCTCTTTGCGTCCGCCAACCATCACCGACAACTTACCCTGCTGCAGAGTGATGACACTGCCGGAGACAGGCGAGTCGACCATGTCGGCGCCAAGCGCCCGAACTTTCGCAGCCAGCGCGCGGCTCACAGCAGGGCTGACCGTACTCATATCGATGAAGGTCTTGCCTGCGCTCAGGCCGGCCAGCAGCCCGGCCGGTCCTTCAGAAATGGCTTGAATTGCAGCGGCATTCGTGACCATCGCGAAGATGTAGTCGGAGGAACTCGCGACTGCACGCGGCGAATCAGCCCACACCATCCCCTTGTCGACCAGCCACTGTGCCTTTGCGCGTGTGCGGTTGTAACCGGTAACGCTGTGTCCCTTGCCCAGCAGCCGGTCGACCATCTGGCTGCCCATGACCCCTAGTCCGACGAACCCAACTTTCGCCATTCCCCATGGCCTCCGAAATATTCGCGACAAATTCCGACAATTAATAATTGTTCTGCTTGCCGGGAGCGCGCTTCGCTGCAATCGGCGCTTGACTGTCGTCGCTGACCTGCGACAAATGCGCGCGCATTGCCTGGCGCGCTTTTTCCACATCTCTTTTTTCAACCGCTTCCAGAATTCGCTTGTGATGAAGCTGGCCACGCTCGGGGCCACCCGGCACGCGGAAGATGCGGAGGCGCTGTTCGCGGAGCAGGCCCACGATGGAGTCGAGCAAGGAAAGAATGAGTGGATTGGCCGCGCCCTCAGCGAGGGCGAGATGAAAGTCGAGATCGGCTTCGATGTACGCTTCCGGGTCTTGACCTGCGCGGTCCATCACCGCAACGGCTTCGCGCATTGTTGCCAGTTCCGGGTCCTGAATGCGCGTGGCAGCAAGCGCGGCAATCTCCGGCTCAAGAATCGCGCGAACCTCCGCGAGATGAGTCGACCCTTCTGCCTGTCCGATCTTCACCATTAGATCCAGAGACTGGCGGACTGCCTGGGTCGTTCCGTCAGTGATAAAGGTTCCTTTCCCCGAGTAGGCTTCGACGAGTCCTTTTTCGCGCAGCGCCTTGACGGCTTCGCGCACAGCGGTGCGGCTGACGCCGAATCTTTGCGCGAGTTCGCGCTCGGCCGGCAATTGATCGCCTGGCTTCAGATCACCTTTAACAATCGATTCTTCAATTTGCTGAACGATTTGCTCGTAAAGCCGAGAGGTGCGAACCAGTTTGTACACGAGCCTGTCCCCCGCAGGAGTAACGGCGAGCGCGGCGGAGACGCCGCCGCTGGTCTGGCTACTATACCGCATATCCGCAGGCTGCAGAGGGTGAAGATCAAATGCGATCATGGTATTTAGGTATGATGGTATGACCACGATGAGAATAACACATCGTGGTCAACTTTCAAGTATTGTTTGCGGCCAAATATTACGGCGGGGACTTGTTGAAATTACAATCAGTGGTACTCTCCGGACGCACCTCCAAGAAAATCTCTTTTTGAATTTCCTTGACACTGTTTCTCGGATAATGGTATGGCTGTCGGACCAGAAAGTGAGGGGTTCTATGCTCACCCGTAGGGTCACGTCCCACGATGGACGGACCAGCTCAGCTACCCGAGTGTTGTTTGTGGTCTTCGTTCTGTCCCTCGCTGCCGTCGCCCAGTCGACGTCAGGACGGATCTTAGGAACTCTCACCGATCAAACCGGCGCCGCGGTAGGCGGAGCAACCGTGACCGTCACCGACACTCAACGCGGGACAGCACGCACGGTGAGCAGCGACGAAACAGGAAGCTTTGCCGTTCCCGACCTGCAGCCGGGCACTTACCGGATTCGTGTTGAGCTCAGAGGCTTCAAGACCGTAGAGCGGCCCAACGTACAGATTGAGGTCGCCAGCGACGTGCGCTCGGATTTTTCGCTGCAACCTGGGCAAGTCAACGAAATGGTTACGATCACCGACGAAGTGCCTCTGGTGAACACTACCTCGGCCACGTTGGGCGGCACGTTGAGCAACCAGGAAATTAACGACTTGCCCCTCAGTGGCCGAAATTACGAGAACCTTCTCCAACTGAGGCCTGGAGTCATGCGATACCCAGGCGGTGGATTCTCGACGACGAGTTCCAATGGACTGCGCTCGGAGGACAATTCTTATTTCATCGAAGGATTGTTCAACAGCGAACCATACTCCGGCCAGGCAATCGTGAATGGAGCAGGCATTGCAGGAGACTCGGCAACGATTCTCCCTATCGATTCCATTCAGGAGTTCAACCTGCAGCAGAATCCGCCTGCAGAATATGGCTGGAAGCCCGGGTCGGTAGTCAACGTCGGGTTGAAATCCGGGACGAATACGATTCACGGAACGGCATTCGGATTTGGGCGCGATGGGGCGATGGACGCACGGAACTTTTTCAATACCGCGCCGAATCCAAAGCTGACGCGAACGCTGGAGCAGTTTGGCGGCAGCCTCGGCGGAGCGATCATCAAAGACAAGGCTTTCTTCTTCGGCGCGTACGAAGGACAGCGCTACAACGTCGGCAATTCCTTTGGCGGAGTAACGAGCCCGTCGATGGTCCCGATGGTCGGCACGTCAGTGAGCTGCATTGCGCCCACCCTAATTGCCGCCGACTGTGCCGACAGCATCCCCAACGCAATCGCGGATCTTCAGGCGAATAACGTTCCGATCGACGCGGCCAGTTTAAAGATCGCGGGCTGTTCGATGTCCGGAGGCTCGGTGACGTGCGATGGTTCCGGGTTCCCTCTGAACAACACGCAAAGCATCAACATCACCAATGGCTTTAACAACAATGTCCACGTCGACAACTTGGTCGGCAAAGTGGACGTCAACCTCAATGCGAGGCACAGCATCAGCGGAACTTATTTCTTCGGGAACAATTCGGGAACGGTCGAAGATTTCCCCGAACTCCAGCAGAAATGGCTGTCAAAGATTCACACTCGTGCGCAGGTGGTCGGCGGCAACTGGATCTACACGCCGGGAACGCGCTGGGTGAATGAAGCACGGGTAGGCTACAACCGCCTCTATCAGCCGACGCTGCCGGGCGACCTGAACACACCGGCTTCTGCGTACGGATTGAATACTGGTGCAAGCGGCCCGTTCACGGGAGGTCTGCCGCGCATCGGCTTTGGTGGATACTTCTTCCCTGGTTTGGGGGGATTCAAGTGGCCAAAATTCCAGGGTCCGGATTCGATCACACAGTTTGTCGATCACGTTTCCTACACTGCCGGAAAGCATTCGCTGAAGTTTGGTGGCGAGATGCACTATGACCGCGTCAACAATGCGGCCTACGGCAATGCTCGCGGCAGTATTACCTTCCTGGGCGGAGTCGCCATTGGATCTGGCGCCGGGTCGACTCCTCTCGAAGATTTCCTGGCTGGGCTGCCATTCAAGTCATCTGTCACAGTCGGCAATCCCACGTTGCACTTACATAACTGGGCATTTGCGGGTTTCGTTCAGGATGACTGGCGCATTACGAAAAATCTGACATTGAATGGCGGCGTTCGATACGAATTCAGCAGCGTTCCTCAGGAAGCCCACAATCTGCTGGGAAATTTTGATCCCAATGTTGGACTGGTACAGGTCGGGCATCAGATCAGCAGTCTCTACAATCCTGATCACAAGAACTTCGGTCCGCGTGCGGGATTCGCCTGGGACATTCTGGGCAACGGCCGAACCGTGGTGCGGGGCGGCGGCGGGCTCATCTTCGAGACCGTGAACTGGCAGTCGTTCGTCGCGTTCAATAATGCCTTCGGTCCCGGCAGTGTTCCGACGGGTGCGCCAATCGATGGTGCTGGAAATACTTCCGGCGGCAACATCACCACCGGGAACGTTACGATCAAGAATTTCCTGAACCCTGTTCCTACTCCGTGGGATTCCCCGAACGCAACGCTCTACGGCGGCAGCACCATTGACTGCAATGCCAGCCCGTGCCCGATCATGACGGTTGACCGGAACCTCACCACGCCGTATGTCTGGGATTGGATGTTGAGCCTGCAGCATGCGTTCACGCAGAATCTGTCGCTGGAAGCAGCGTATGTCGGCAACCATGGCTCGAAACTAACCGGCATTCGGGACATCAATCAGGCGCCAGTGGGGTCAGGATGGCCCGCGGCAGCGATCACAGCTTGTATCAACTCTGGGTACACCGATCCTAACAACTGCGCCTCCGACAGTACCGGAGGTGAGGAAGCCAACAGGCCCTTCGCCAACAAGTTCCCCTATCTCGCCAACATCTTCCAGATGGGGAACGTCTATCGCTCCAACTACAACGGACTGCAAGTCACAATGAACGCCCGGAACTTTCACGGCCTGAGCATGGTCGCAGGCTACACCTACTCGCATGCATCCGACGACGTGGGTGCCAACTGGGATTTCGGCTACGGTTCGGGGTTACCACAGAACTCTTACAACCTCGCGGCGGAGTACGCCAACAGTGATTTCGACATTCGTCACCGGCTGACGCTCTCTCTGACCTACCAGATTCCGGGACGCAGCGGATACGGCCAGATGCTCGAAGGCTGGGAGATTAATTCAATCACTACGCTGGAGAGTCCGCAGTTCTGGGGCCCAATTGATCTGGGAACCGACGCGGCAGGTACCGGCCCTCTGCCCGTGAGTCCGCCAGCCACGGCACCCATCCGCTGGAGTTTTTACCGCGCCGGCAGCGCCAGTCTCGGTAACCCGTCAGACTTCAAATCCGTAAAAGGCGGTGGCATTCCGTTCTACGGAGCGGGCGATCCCACCATGCCGGCCAGTTGTGCTGCCTCTGCGTTAGCAAAGGATGGTGGCGCACCGGGCCCGCAAACGGCCGCCCTGAATTTATTCGGCTGCTACGCGTCTGGCAATTCCGTGATGATGGCGCCGCCTCTTGGCCAATTCGGAAACATGGGACGAAACATGTTCCAGGATTCCGGCTTCAAGAACTTCGACTTCACTATCGCAAAGAGCTTCCACTTTGGAGAGCGCTACCGGCTGCAATTCCGGGCAGAATTCTTCAACATTCTCAATCATCCGAATTTTGCCAACCCCTACGGAGGCCAGAACGGATTCGGCTTGAACGATCCATCAGTACAGCCGTTCGGTTGTGGTTGCGCGACTCCCGACGTTGCTGCGGCGAATCCTGCTGTTGGATCGGGTGGTCCGCGTTCCGTTCAGTTGGGAGGAAAGTTCATTTTCTAGGCCAGTTTCGAAGATGCTGGGGGCTGGCTAGAACGATGGCTGTCATGCTGAGCGTAGAACGAGATCGCAAAGCGAGCTCGTTCAGAGTCGAAGCATCCCTACCCAAAGTGGACTGCTGCGGGTAGGGATTCCTCGCTACGATCGGAATGACAAACCATATCCAACGTATACGTGCTAGATCGCAATTCTCAAACTGGCTTAACCAGTAAGCAATTGTCTAACGCATAAGCGAACTCATTCCGTCGCCTTTCATCAACTCTGTACACGAGCCACAGGATGGTCACGGACTCATGATACGTAACACTCAGTCTCTCGGCTTGTCGATCGCGTTCTTGATTGCGTCTGTCGCAACGCCACTCCGATCTCAAGAGCGACGCGAGCGCACGATCGACGAGATTAAAACAGAAGCGGTGCATCGGGCGGAGGTGGGACAATACCCGCTGATCGGGCTTGATCCAAACGATGTGAAGGAAGCGTTCGAGACCATTCATACGGCCGATAAGGATGAGTGGGCCGCGGGCTTCATGCGCGTCGCCGATCACTATTTCAACGAAGCCAAGTCGCTCGAGAAATCGGATCCGACGAAGGCGAATGCGGACTACGTTCGCGCCTGGCGATTGTATTCCTTTGGGCGTTGGCCGATCCCGGCGTCGCCGGGAAAGCAACGCTCGTACGAAAAGGCGATCGAGTCATTTCTCGATCACGCAAAGTTTTTCGATCCTCCGCTCGAAGTCGT
>DATFQQ010000253.1:0-2562 GCA_035264195.1 Candidatus Sulfotelmatobacter sp.
CCTCTGGTTCCTTGGAAGAACGTGAGGATGGCCCCAAAATAATGGGAGAACCTCGCGAGAGGGATACGCATCGAACTTAAGTAGGTGGTCATTCGAGCTTTACGCCCGCCTGAGAGTGCAGAGATTCTGAAGCTCACAATCGAATGAAGACGAGGGCACTGGTAATCGGTTATGCGCTGGCGCTGACGTTGCTTTTGTTCGCACAACGGCACACAACTCCGGCACAGGGCCGAGCCTTTAATAACGTGATTGACCTGACGCATGCGTCCGACGTGCGGGACGCCGAGGTGTCGCGCGCGACGGCATCGGCGGATGGCAATGACCCGATTCGAAGAGGGTTTGCGACTCGCATCGAAGCTCCGTCTCATTTGGCGCGCGGATTGTGGACAGTGGATCAGATTCCGGCCGAACGCCTGAAGGCTCCGCTCGTCGTGCTCGATGTCAGAGATGAAGCGGAACGAGATTCCGACTACCAGATATCAGTGGATGATATTGCCGACTGGGAGAAAGCGAACGGACAGGTTCCACAGGGCGCGGTCGTCGTCGCGCGAACCGGATGGGAGCCACGCCGGGATTCTGCCAGTGAACTTCAGACAGCCAACAGAACCGCAGCAGTACGCTTCCCGGGCTATTCGGAAGAAGCGGCACGCTTCCTGGTAGACGGCCGCAATGTGATCGGCCTTGGAATCGATGCACCGAGCGTCGACAACGGGTCTCCCGGGACGCAGCGCGTGCGCGACTATACGCTGGCGCACAGCTTGTATCACCTGGACAACCTGGCCCATCTTGACCGGGTTCCTGCGTCCGGGGCGACCGTCGTGGTTGCTCCCTTGAAGCTGTCCGGGGGATCGGCTGCTCCGGTGCGCGTTCTCGCCATGACGAAGTAGCTCTGGCCTATTCCTCTTCTCGCCTAGCTACTTTCCGGTGCAAAAGTAATCACTGTTGAGCCGTAATTCACAGGGTGCGACGGCGTCTACCAGTGCTAGAAGAATGCTTGAGTGTTGAATCTTACTAGCAGCGAAGGAGACCCCTGTGATCAAGTTGCGGCACGCGCAGCCGACCGTGTGGGAAGGTTTGTTTGCCGAAGAAGTAAGCGAGCTTTGGGAACCATGGATGCGGGTGGTCGATGAGCTCTTAGAAGATGAGGAATTGTTGGACACGGTCTACGACGCCCAAGGTAAGCGACATGCACAGAGTCGGGTTCGAGGACGTCAGCCAACGCCCGCGGAAGTGGCTTTACGGATGCTGATTCTGAAGCATGTGCGCAACTGGAGTTACGAAATTCTGGAGCGGGAAGTGCGAGCCAACGTGGTCTATCGCAGTTTCTGTCGGGTAGGAATGGAAAAAGTGCCGGATGCCAAGACGCTGGTAGGGCTGGGACAAGTGATCGGTGCGGAGACCATCGCGGAGCTGCACCCTCGAATCGTGGCGCTGGCTCAAGAGCGAGGAGTGATTCAGGGGCGAAAGATGAGGGTGGACACCACGGTGGTAGAAACCAATATTCACTATCCGACCGACAGCGGGTTGCTGGACGACGGCGCGCGGGTGTGGACACGGACCATGAAAAAGATCGCTGGGCAAGCGGGTGGGCTGAAGCGCAAAGTTCGCGATCGGACGCGGAGTGTGAGCAAGCGGGTGATGGCTATCGCTCAGGCAGTGCGCCACAAAGGGGCCGATGGTGAACGAAAACGGCAGCGAGAGTATCAGCAATTGCTGCGCTTGACGCGGCAGATTCTTAACGATTCCCGCAGCGTGCTGCAGGAAGTCGAGGTATTGCCTGCCCGCCGGCGACGGGGTGTACAGGGACTCGGGGAACGACTGGAAACGATGGCGGATCAAGTGCGTAGGGTGGTGCGGCAGACCAAGGCGCGGGTATTCGGGGGGGTCACGCAATTTCCAGACAAACTGCTGAGTCTGTTTGAAGCCCACACGGAAATCATACGCAAGGGGAAGGCAGCGAAGCCCAACGAGTTTGGCAATGTGGTGGCGCTCCAAGAAGCCGAGAACCAGATCATTACTCACTATGAAGTGTTCGAAAAGCGGTCCAGCGATCATCACTTGCTACTGCCAGCGATCGCAGCCCACCAGCGCAAACTGGGTCGAGTTCCAAGATGGGTTGCCGCCGACGCTGGGTTTTACTCCCGGGCCAATGAAGAAGAGGCCAAAGCCTTGGGAGTGAAATATGTTTCCATTCCCAATCGGAACACCCACAGTGAACAACGACGACGCTGGGAAAAACAGTGTTGGTTCAAACGAGCGCAAGCGTGGCGCACAGGATGTGAAGGGCGGATTAGTGTGATCAAGCGGCGCCACGGACTGGCTCGCTGTCGCTATCACGGAATCCAGGGTATGAGGAGATGGGTAGGACTGGGCGTGATCGCGGATAACTTGATCAACATGGGCCGGTACCTGTCACCGCAAACCGTCTGAGTTCTGCGCACGGCTTACGTGTTGCCTGAAACGATGGCAACGCGCGAAATCAGTACTGAGAGAATGGTCTGTTGCTCGTAAATTTGCAGGATTTGCTTCTGAAAGCGCAATTTTGCACCGGAAAGTAGCTAG
>DATFQQ010000254.1:0-5174 GCA_035264195.1 Candidatus Sulfotelmatobacter sp.
GCTTTCTCCAGCGAAAACGCTGTGAAGTTTTTGTGGAGATTCAGAGGAAAATTCGTGCGCCCAGATCAGCAGATTGTTGACAGCGCGACTCAGATGTCTGCCTGTCACGCAGGAGGCCGCGGGTTCGATCTCCGGCGCTCCCGCGCCAAATCGCCAGTCTCCAGCTCTCCCGTCGCTAATGACGATTGTCATGAGCAGGACGTGATTATCTGCACTGGTAGAAGCACACACAAATCGCCGATGATGCATGTATTGAACTCATCGGAAGTGTGGTACTCGCGCAATGGGCGGCGACAATTACAGCCACGGAAGATACTCTCAGGAACCTAAGACTGGATGGTCAACCGCGGGTTGGAAAATATTTCTTTCCAGCTTGTCGAAAATTGGGGATCTCACTCGTCTAAGGATTAAAGGGCGAGAAATTAGCTCGGCATAGAGTGTTTTCGAGCCTTAACGGGGGTTTGCGATGTCGTTTCGCGTCAGTACGGAACAGATCGATGATGTGGCGGTACTGCAATGTCGGGGAAGGGTTGTAGACCCAGATGCGCTCAGCCGCTTGAAAGCTGCTGTGACGGGTCTGTTGCAACTTCGAGTTGTTGTGCTGGACCTGTCCGGAGTCGAAATGGTCGACGCCCGCGGTCTTGGAATGCTGGTCTTTTTGCACAACTGTGCCTGCGCCAAAGGCATTCAGGTGAAGCTTGTGAATCCTTCCAAGCTGGTGCGAGAGATGCTCGAAGTGACGAGGCTGACATCTGTATTGCACGTCTCATCGGTAGACGACCTCGTCGAGATGTTCTGTAACCACATCGTGCGCTCGAAAACGCCGACCGGACTGCGGCTTAATTCTTTTTTGATGCGTCGTTCTGTGGGGTGATCCGCATATTACATCGTAGGCAAGAAGAACGTTTTCCAGTTTCGTGTCCAAAATTCTGGATCCACTGCTGTATCCAGAGCATCCGAAGTTATGTTGATCATTGACTTTGGCCCGGTGCGAAGGGGTCACAGCAGGTGTCGAGTGAGGAAGACCAACAAGAATGAAAGAGAGATCGCCGGCCGTGCATACGCGACGCCGGCAGACTTCAAGCGAATCTTCTCCGAGGATGTCAACAACCTCTATTTGCTCTCCCTGCTTCTGACCGGGACTCCCGAGAAGGCGGAGGAATGCTTCGTTGAGGGAATCGGGGAATCTACCAAAGGAAATTATGTATTTAAGGAGTGGGCGCGATCTTGGGCGCGACGTACGATCATTCAAAGCGCCATACGGTTAATCGCACCGATGGATTACGGCCAGACCGTCAGTCGGAGTGCCGATTTTGCGCGAGGTATGGACAAGATTCCCATGCTTCTACATGCGGAGGTCCGTGCGGTTCTTGAGCTTGCTCCTCTCGAACGGTTCGTTTTCGTCATGTCGGTTCTTGAACGATATTCTGACAACGACTGTTCAATTCTCCTCCGATGCGCACGAAGAGAAGTTGCCGCGGTCCGAACGCAAGCGATGCAGCAGCTGGGGATGTTGTTGAGTTCTAGATGTCCGATGGAGTCCAGTTCGGACGATTCAATCATGCCAAGAGACATTGCAACGATCACCACACCCTTGATTGCTCAATACTTTTCGGCACCCGGTGTCGAATTACACGCGTGAAAATAGTCGAATCAGAGGTAAATTTCCGTGGCGGACGGCGAAGCTTGAGAGCCGTCTAAGGATCGAGCGTAATCCACGTTGGCGCATGGTCGCTCGCGTTTTCCTGCCCACGCGCCCATCGGTCAACACCGCCGTCCACGAGTCGGTCAGACAGATTCGGTGAGAGCAGAAAGTGATCGAGTCGCATGCCTTTGTCCTTCTGCCACCTTTCAAATTTGTAATCCCAGAATGTCCAGAGCCGCCCGTCAGGATGTAGCTTCCGCATGGCGTCAGTCCAGCCTTGAGCCAGCAACCGCGCAAAGGCCTCTTGGCTCTCGGGTTGAATTAACGCGTTGTCATCCAACGATCGAGTCGGATAAATATCTTGCGGAGTTGGCACAACGTTGTAGTCACCAGCCCAGCACCACGGGTGCGCCGCTCGCCGTGAGTTCGGCGGCGTGGGGGATCGAGTAAGAAGTCCGTCTTCATAGATTCCATGTCTGGACACCGTAATCGAAGAAAAGGCAGGGAAATCAAAATTCTCCGCGATAACATGCCATTTGGCAGCCCTGGCCACCGCGAGTTCGGCGCTTATTTCGTCGCTTACAGCCGCTCGCCAGGCACCATCGAACAAATGTTGGAGAACATGTTCATCGGCCGCCCTCCCGGAAATTACGATCGCATCCTCGACCTCAGCACTGCGGTTACGGGAAATCTGTTTTTCACGCGAGTCCGTATCTCATCGGGTTGCCGGGCGGCATGGTCGCTGATTTGCGCACCGGCCAGCTGCGGAAAATGGAGTGCACTGACTTCCTGACCAAGCGGCTGCGATTTGTCGCGACCAACACACCGACTCTTGTTTACGACTACTTTCTGGGGTCGATTAGCAGCGCAAATGACCAACCGGCTGACCTGGAGTGGATGGGCCATTTCGAACTGCTGCACGGGTACTTCCTGATCGGCCATTACAACTTCCACATCTGGCCGATATGGACGGGGGGCGGAGGGAACGGCAAGTCTGAAAATGCTCGGCTGATCAAGAGCACATTGGGTGACTTTTGCGCCGTGGTGCGGTGGTCGGAATTGGCCCACGATGAACGCGGTGGAGACAACACCACCAAGAGGTTGAACTTCAAGCTGCTTCAAAGTCGTGTCGCGCTAGTCGAGGAGATGGGGCCAGACCAGCGCGAGCCGGCACGGTCAAGCGCAAGAGAGCAAACTGACAACCAATTTCGGAGAGAATTTGTGTTTACATACTTTTGTAACTTTGATAAGCTACTTATATATACTTCTGTCAACGAGCATGACGCATGATTACCTCTCTATCGCTGCCGGCGCTCAAAGAAGGCATTTATGAACACCTCGCACGAAGCGTCTCTGAGGTCGAAAACGAAGAAAATGCCTGCTGGCTATCGTTTGCCAGCAACCACTTCGCTTTTCAACGACACGCAATCAGACGGACAGTTTCGAGGGCTTGTTCGAGATCTCCTGACCGTGACAGGGCGACTGGAACTGGCCCGCGATTACTTCGGGCGCCGAATCAAGCTCACTGGTCCGCAGTACAACGTTTTAATGACCGTGGGCGAGCTTCAGGGCGCAGCCGGCGTCAGTGTCGGATCGGTGGCACGGGCAATGCATGTTTCTAGTTCGTTTGTTACAGCAGAAACCGGAAAGCTTTCGGCTGCCGGTCTATTGAGAAAACAGACAAATCCGTCTGACGGGCGTGGGGCGCTCCTCAAGCTGACGCCTTTAGCCCGAAAGAAGATCCATCGAGTGCTTGCGGAAATTCGCACAGTGAATGATTTGTTCTTCGGGCTTCTTACGGACAAGTCCTTCACCGCGCTATGCGCGGGTGCGGAAGCGTTGGTCGAGGGATCACGAAATGCAATGCAATATATCGCTCGAATAGAGGAGAACTCACTATGAGCAAAGCATTTGTCCTAATACATGGGTCGTGGCATGGCGGATGGGCGTGGCAGGAAGTCGTACGCCACCTCTCAAAGACAGGGCACCGCGCCGAGGCACCCACGCTGCCCGGTCACGGGCCGGGAGCGATGCGCGTGGGAATTACACACCAAGACTGTGTTCGAGCGGTCGTTGACTTCATTCACCAGCACAGGCTGGAAAACGTCGTCTTGGTTGGGCATAGCTTTGGTGGATCTGTAGTACAGAGGGTCGTGGAAGAAGTTCCTAAGCGGATCGAGCGGACCGTGTTTCTGGATGCGCTCATCATTGAGGACGGCCACTGCGTATTCGATGAGTTGCCGGCAGATTACGTGGCTATGTTCAATCAGCTCGCCGGAACCAGTTCTGATGACACGATGCTCATTCCTTGGGAGATCTGGCGTGAAAAGTTCATCCAGGACGCTCGAGAGCCTGTGGCTCGGTCGTTGTGGGAACAATTGTCCCCAGAGCCCAATCAGGTCAATTTGGACAAGCTATGCTTAAAGCAATTTTACTCGCTTGATATTCCCAAGAGCTTTATCCACTGTCGCCATGATAGGGCTTTGCCGCCAGGATATTTTCATCCGAGAATGTCGTCGCGGCTTGGAGCATTCACATTGATCGAAATGGAAGGCAGCCATGAGGTCATGTTTACCCGCCCTGAGGAACTAGCGAACAAAATCGTCGAAGCAAGCCTCGGCTGATCAGTCTTGCCTCGCCGCATCGGGAAGCTATAGATCAACACTCCTCTGTGACTGGGAGATGCTGTTATCGAAAATGAGGTGCGATCAGCGTGAGTTCCGATCCGTTCCCTGGGGTGGTGGCGTTACACGGTCAGAACGGTCATCCCTCTAACGACTGATGCCGAAATTCACTTGCTCGTGCCGCTACCAACCGGCATAGTCAGTCCCTTTTTCCGTGTGGGCGGGTGCTGGCATCGCCAATTCGCTTCCTGACATGTATTCCCGTGCTTTGGCCCAGGAAATGGCGGCAACTCGGCGGCCCAAAGCGCGGCCTTCGAGATCGGCGTCTTCAAAGTGGACACCCCCGTAACGCCGAGACATTCCAGATTCGTCAGCAGCTTCAGTGAAGGTTGCCCAAGTCAGCACAACATCATGTGCCGGCCCAGGTTTGCCCTGCATTCCCGATTCACCGGCCCGTCTGGTGTATGAGAAACCAAATTCATCACTGTGAGTGAATCGTTTCAGGACTTCAGCGGCGGATGCGCTGATCGCGCTGTGCGAAGAAACAAAGTCAGGAAACGGTGGCGTTGGCAGATATGGTTGCCAATCGTCGTGAAACATGTAGCCATGAAACATTCGCGCAAGCGTCGCAATCGCAGTCACTGGCCGTTCGGAATCCCAGTATCGCTTCGCATCCCACGCAGCGATGCTCGTGTCGAACATGGCATTGTTAAGCGCGAAAAATAGTTTGACCTGATCGTCAAGCTGGTGGCGATCGCGATGGACTACGAACTGTGCGAACTGATTCCACAGGATGAAATTCGTTCCCGGCCCCTGTGACAACTCCCAGTATTCGGCGATCACTTTCTGGCGCTCATTGAGATTGTTCGTAAGCTCGACCAAATCTTTGGCCTGAAGGATGTACC
>DATFQQ010000255.1:0-8500 GCA_035264195.1 Candidatus Sulfotelmatobacter sp.
CATTTATAGCTATTACAAGAAGTACGGGTACAAGACCCAAGTCATGGGGGCGAGTTTCCGCAATGTAAATCAAATCATCCGTCTCGCGGGATCCGATTTGTTAACCATCAGCCCCGACCTGCTCGATAAGTTGGAGCAGACGGAGGGCGCGGTGGAGCGCAAACTGGACCCGGACAATGCCAAGGCAAGCAAAGAGGAGCGCCTGCACCTCAGCGAGAAGAACTTCCGCTGGATGCACAACGAGGATGCTATGGCGACGGAAAAGCTGGCCGAGGGCATCCGCAAATTCAACAGCGACGCACAGAAACTGGAAGAATACGCGCTCTCCCAGGTTGCGGAAAAAGTGAGCTAAGGCTTTCTCATACGGTTGCAGAGGCCTGAAACAGATTCATCTGGCCTTTGCATTGGTCTGGTCCGACGGATGCTGCGCTGCGCGCTCCTTAAGCGACGTTGGATGACTTCGGCATATATAAAAAGGGACATCGAATGGACAAAGATGGTGAAAAGCAGGCAGTTGCCCGCGCTGGTCTCAACTTTATCCAGGACGGCCAAGTTGTCGGTTTAGGCAGCGGTTCGACCAGCGCCTTTTTCATCCAGTTCCTCGGCGAGCGAGTAAGGGCAGGATTACAGATTCGGGGTATCCCTACCTCCATGCGTGCGCAACAACTGGCGCAGAAATGCGGAATACGGTTGGCGACTCTCGATGAGATAAGAACCATTGATGTCGACGTCGACGGTACCGATGAGTTCGATCCGCAATTCCAACTCATCAAGGGAGGCGGTGGGGCTCTCCTTCGCGAGAAGATTGTGGCATCGGTTTCCAAACAATTCGTGGTGCTGGCAGATTCCAGCAAACACGTCCCCTTTCTCGGCAAGTTTCCGCTGCCCATCGAGGTTATTCCCTTCGCTGAAACGGTGCTGACTCAAAGGATCTCCGCCTTGGGTGCGACGGTTATACTGCGAAAGGCTCAAGACGGTTCAGCCTACAAGACCGATGAAGGACACCACATTCTGGATTGCCATTTCGGGAGGATTCCCGATCCTGGCGCATTGGCACAAACACTCAGCGGCATGCCCGGAGTGGTGGAGCATGGACTGTTCATCAAAATGGCGAGCGTCGTTCTACTCGCAAAGGATAATCGCGTCATAGAACTTCAACCGCCTGGCAGTTGAAGGGGGCTATCGAGTGCCAACCAAAGTGGCGTAGTCCCGGCCAGGCGCGTTTTCGGATTGTGCTGGTCACAAAAAATGGCAATGGCCAAGCGAAGTGATGCATTCAAGCGGGTCAGGTTTCGTCTTGATTCGGCCAGCGCGACGATTCCATCCAACCCTGATAGGAGGGCCAAATGAATCTGCACCAAGCAAAATCCACCTTGTTTGTGTTGGTGGGTTTTGCACTACTCGGCGCGGCAGGTCTGCTTAAGCTTCCATCGGTTGCTGCGGGTAGCAGATCGGCTGGCCGTGACGATGCGACGTTGACCAAGATTGCGCGAGCAATGTCGGCGGGGCCCGACGACATCGCTCGATCAGCAAGAATCATTGACACCGACGCGAATGGAAATACTGTCGTTCTACGTGAAGGCAACAACGGCTTCACCTGCATGCCCGGCAATCCCGAAGTGATCGGGGAGCCCCCCATGTGTGTTGACGCACCTTCATTGCAATGGTTCGCCGATGCGAAGGCACACAAACCCAAACCGACCAACACAGCTCCTGGAATCACATATATGCTTGCAGGAGCGACTCAGCGCAGTGATTCCGACCCGAACGACCACACAAGTCCCGCGATCCACGTTGGTCCTCACTGGATGATTATGTGGCCATTTGACCCAAAGACGACGGGACTGCCGACAACCCATCGAGATCATGACGCCTACATCATGTGGGCAGGTTCTCCTTACGCGCATCTGCATGTGATGGGTCGTCCTTGAAGGCTGAACGAGTATCCCACCGATTATTTCTTCGCCTTAACGAGAACCACAACTGACCGTGGAGCGACCGAATAGCCCGCATCTTGCAGCGGTTCGCCACGCTCTGAGAAGTCGTCGGGACTCGCCAAGGCGGTATCCACAATTCGCATCCACTCTTGTGGCTCTCCTTCTTGAACCTGGAACTCCAGCGGTTCCCAGTACGCGTTGATCATTACGTAGATGTCATCGTCGTCCTGGAAAGCTCCGTGCAAGCAGAACGCCAGGCTATGCGAGCCGTAGGAAAGATCGGCTTTCTCGCCGGTTCCGTACCAGGTAACATCCTCCCGCCAGAACCGGCTGCGGCTTAGCGAAGGGTGGCGTTTCCGAAAGCGAATCATGTTCTTAGAGAAACAGAAAATGTCCTTGTTCCTGTGGAGCTGGCTCCAGTCCAGCCATCCGGTTTCGTTGTCCTGGTTATAGGGATTGTTATTGCCGAACTGTGTGTTTAAGAATTCGTCGCCGGCCCGGAACATCGGGATCCCGTTCGATAGCATGAGCAGACAGAAAAAATTCTTTACCTGCTTGCGCCGCAGGGCTAGCACCTCATTCGGTGCATCGTTGTCGCCTTCGAAACCAGAGTTCCAACTGTAGTTTGTGTCGGCGCCGTCCTGGTTGTTGTTGCCATTCGCCCAGTTGTGCTTCTCGTTGTAGGAGACGAGATCGTACAGCGTGAAGCCGTCGTGAGAAGTGATGAAGTTCACGCTCTGATAGGCGTGATAGGCATCGAGGCGATCGTCAGGGAAAAGGTCGTCGCTGCCGTAGAGACGGCGCATTAGGTCGGGGACCATTCCCGAGTCGCCTTTGACGAAACGGCGAACGTCATCGCGAAACCGCCCATTCCACTGCAGCCAGGTTATGCCCGGGAATCCGCGGCCGAGTTGATAAGCGCCTGTGTCCCATGGCTCCGCGATCAGGCGTAACTTGCCCAACTCAGGATCACCCGCAATTTCAGCGAAGATCGGGGCATGTCCCCAGTTGAGAGACCCATTCTCATTGCGGCTGAATACGGAAGCAAGATCGAAGCGGAAGCCATCGATGTGCATCTCCTGTTTCCAATAGCGCAAGCTGTCCATCACCATCTTGCGCACGTGTCCTCTGCCGAAATTGAGAGTATTGCCCGTCCCCGAATAATTTGCGTAAGGGTTGGTTGGGTCGGACGTCGTCATGTAGTAGCTGACGCTATCAAAGCCCTTATAGCTGTAGATGGGACCGCGCTGATCTCCTTCGCAAGTGTGGTTGTAAACGACGTCAAGCACGACTCCAATTCCCGCCTGATGAAAGGCTTTCACCATGTTCTTGAATTCAAGGTGCTGGCAGTCGGGACCGGTACTCGAATATTGAGAATGTGGCACAAAGAAGTTCAACGGCATGTAGCCCCAGTAGTCGCCTTCCTGAGGATCCCGCTGAAAAACCGGCATCAGTTCGACAATCGTAATCCCGAGCTCTTTTAAATATGGAATCTTTTCGACCAGCCCGGAATATGTCCCGGCACGAGATGGATGCACACCTGAATTGGAATTTTTCGTGAAGCTCTTCACGTGAAGTTCATAATAACGGCGTCCGACTCATGATACGGAGAGACGGTCCCCTCCCAATTGAACGTCGAGTGTCGGGGCGGCAGCACGCCTAGCGGGGCTTTCCCTGCATTCGATCCTTCTCTCATGGCGAGTTGGCGATCAAACTCAGGTGGGAAAAATAGGCATTTGGCGTACGGATCATGCAGGACCTTCTGCGGATCAAAGCTATGAACGTGAGAAATCGATTCCCCCGAAACGGAGTATCCGTAGTAGCGGGCATCACTAATTTCGGTGAGCGGGATGCGGCAATGCCAAATCCGTCCTGACTTATTCCGCAGAAAATCGAAACGATACGCCAACAACGGATTGACCAAGTCCGTCGGGGTGTAGAGCAAAAGTGTGATGCTTTCGGCATGTTCAGCGTGCACCGCGAAGTTGAACGCTTGTTCTTCTTCAATCCAGGTCGCCCCGAGCGGCAGCGGGCTGCCTTCGGCCTGCTCCCAAGTCGAACGCTTCGGCCGTGCCGCAACCTCTTGTGCCGAGCCTTTACCCAGGTCTACTTCGTGGTCCATCACTAGATGGTTGCTCATTCCACAGACTGGTGCAATCCATCTTCCAGGTCTGATCGGGAAGAGGAACAACTCGGTTGCGCTGAATCCATAGCCTCTAGGTTGATGGCGAGCAGCTGAACCTTTCCCGCCTGTGCCAAGACAGCAATTCGTCAGATGTCAACAGTTGAGCGGAGATTCCGCGACAGCCGGCTCTCCATAACCAGAGAAAACGTACCTTTGAGAACGGCAAAGAAAGTGCTTCAAGGTCTGGGTGTAGTTGCAGCGATGGTTAGGCGCATGAGTCGAGTTGTGGGAACAAGAGCAGTACTGGATTGGGTAATGCTGGTTTGATAAGCCAATCTGCAACTTTCAGTACGACAGAGCGAAGTTTTCGAGGAGCACCTGAATACCAATGGCAACCTCTCCTGCACCGCCAACCATGCCAACACCGGCAACCGCACCCAAAGTCGTTGTTCGGGTTTCACGTCTCAAACCAGGCTGGCAGAAGTATGGAACTCCCCTGATCGTGGTCCTTCTAGCGGTAGCCGTTGTTGTGACGATTACTCGAAACTGGAATAGCTGGGAAGGCGGCCATGTCGAGCAAGTCACCAACGACGCGTACGTGCGCGGCGATCTCACACCGCTGAGCACAAAGGTCTCAGGCCTAGTCCGCGAGGTCAAAGTCAACGACTACCAACGGGTCCGTAAGGGGGATCTGCTGGTTCAGCTCGACGATGACGATTACAAGGCCCAACAGGCACAGGCTGCTGCGGGAGTTGAGGCAGCAAAAGCTGCTCTTGAAAACAACCGACGGCAGCGGGAACTTCAGGATGCAAAGATTGAACGTGCCCTGGCTGGCATCGACCAAGCCAACGCTGAGATTACGGCGGCACAGGCTGGAAAGGATGCCACACAGGCGGACGTAACGCGCACGCGTCTGGAGCGTTCCCGCCAAGAGGCATTACTCAAGACCAATTCCGCCACTCAACAGACAGTGGAAAAAGCCATCGCCGATCAGGAACGCTTCTCCGCGCAGTATGCCAGCCGGGATGCGGATCTGGCTCAAGCTCGTACGTTGCTGCGGAGCAATGCGGCCGCGGCCGAAGCTGAGCGGCGCGGCAAAGCGGTACTTGAATCGCAAGACATCCAGCTTGTTGCGGACCTGCATGCGAAAGAGGCTGCCCTCGAAGTCGCGCAAGTGAATCTGGGGTACACACGAATTCTCGCGCCGGCCGACGGCACCGTCGGCGAGCGGCAAGTCCGCCCCGGACAACTCGTTTCTCCGGGGACGCAGGTCATGCCGTTTGTCGAAAATATCCGCTGGGTAGCGGCCAATTTTCGCGAGACCCAGCTGACGAATATCAAAGTCGGCGACATGGCGGAGATTCGCGTTGACACTTATCCCAGCCAGGTTTTTAAGGGAAAGGTCCTCGAGATCGCGCCTGCGAGCGGATCGCAATTTGCTCTGTTACCTCCCGACAATGCCACCGGCAATTTCACGAAGGTAATCCAACGTGTACCAGTCAAGATTGCGCTCGACAATTCGCCACTTACATCCGAGTTGCGACCCGGGCTCTCTGCAGTAGTCACTGTCCGTACACGGCACTAATGGAATAAACGATGGCCTCCTCTACCGTTGCCATACCGGGCAATGCCCCGATCCGAATTGCGCAGTCGGCGGCCGCGGCGATGCCGTCTGAGCTGTCAGAGAGTCCTCTGCTCGGTATTCTGGGTGTAGTCATCGGCGCCGGCGTAGTCACACTTACCGGACGCATGATTTCGCTCGGTCTCGCAGATCTCAAGGGCGCTCTGGGATTTGGTTTCGATGACGGCTCCTGGATCAGCAGCGCTTACAACATTGCCCTAATGTTCATCGGCCCGTTTACCGTCTATGTTGGGGCTTTGTTGGGACCACGGAGAGTTCTGTTCCTTGCCGCAACTTCATTCACATTGGTCTGTCTGCTGGCTCCATTCATCCACAGTTACAGCCTGATGATCGTTGCCATGGTTGTGGCGGGGCTCACTTCAGGCACCTTTTATCCCCTGACGTTGACCTTCGCGCTGCGCAATATTCCTGTTCGATTTCTTCCGTACACCATCGCCCTGTATGCGACCTCTGTGGACGGAGCCGTCAATATTGCGCCATCGCTGTACGGTTGGTACCGGGAGCATCTTTCATGGCACTGGATCTTCTGGAATTCCGCGGTAATTACGGCGTTCATGATGCTCTGCATCTACTTCGGAATTCCCAAACCAGCGGCAGCAAAGAAATCAGAACCGGCTCCAAGCTTTGCCGGTTTTCTGTATTGGAGTGCGGGACTGGCGATGCTTTACGCAGCCATCGATCAAGGCGAACGGCTTGACTGGTGGCGTTCCGGCCTCTTCAGTGCATTGTTCTACGGAGGCGCGTTCCTGGTTGTCTGCGCCATCGTGCGCCGTTTGCGTATGCCCAACCCTCTGGTTGCGGTGCCCTATCTTCGGCAGTGGAACACGATCCTGTTGGGTATCGCACTGTTTCTCTTTCGATTCTGTCTTGTCTCAACCATCATCCTCATTCCGCAGTCTTTAGCAGTGCAAGGATTCGTTGCCGATGAGATCGGCCCTGCGGTTATTTGGAGCGCTCTCCCACTGCTCATCATCGCGTTCATTGCAGGGCTCCTACTGGCGAAAAAAGTGGACTCCCGTTTTCTCATGGCCGCCGGTTTTGTGTGCATCGCATTTGCCTGTTATCTGAATGCGGACCTCACCAGCGCTTGGTCAGCCTCGAACTATTACCGCACCGAATTCTTGTTGGGAGTGGGGCAGGGTTTTGCATTTATTGGTCTGGTCGGAACCATCATTTTGCAGGCGATGTTTTCAGGAGGGATGTCGAAGCCGCAGTGGATGTTGACCTTTTCCGCCTTCTTTCAAACTGTGCGGCTATTTGGCGGAAACCTGGGTGCCGTTTACATGGGACACTTCGTCGCCCAACGGGAGAAGTTGCACTCGAACCTACTCGGCCTTCATGTGCAGAGTGGGAATTGGATCACGGATACCAACATTCACCAACTGGCGGCGGGACTTTTTTCAAGGTCATCCGGAATTGCGGCAGCGACAGGGAGGGCAGTTGGCGTTATCAGCGGTCGGCTTCGCCTTCAAGCTTACACGCTGAGTGTAAACGATGGATTTTATCTCGTGGCTTGGGCGTGTGCGGTCATGCTGGTGTTAACAGTCCTGCTGCGGAAGTCTCCACTGAACTATGGTGATCTCGCTGCAATTCAGAAACAACTACATTCCCCTCAGGATGCGAAATCATGACTGCTCATCAAAATCGTCCGTTCCGCAAGGCGGCGATCCTTCTCGTTTCACTTCTCAGCTTTTTCACGTTTGCTTTGGCGCAACAGCCAGAGTCGAACATTGAACATCATCTCAATCTTCATCAAGCCGTTGAGCTGGCGCTCAAACACAATCACAATGTGCGCATCGCGGCGTTTCACGTCGAGGAAGAGCAGCATGCCAAAGAGGTTGCCCGAAGCGCCTACTTGCCAACGCTGCGGAATGACAGCATGTTCGCGCATGTTACCGACACGCAATTCATAGGCATTCCCGCAGGTGCGTTTGGGACCGTAGGAGGTAGTGCGATTCCGCCGCGGCTGTTCAACATCAGCCAGGGCGAGAAGAACTTCATCGCGAGTGGAACGGGGCTGACTCAACCGCTCACCGAACTGTTCAAAATCAAGGCAGGAAATGACGTCGCGCGCGCTGAGTTAAAGGCGAGTCGTGAAAAAGCCCGCGGAGTCGAGAACGATGTTGCTCTGAGAGTTCGTGAGCTCTATTACAGCGTTCTGGTAACGCAGTCCAAACAAGAGACCATCGAAGCACAGATCCGCGCCGTCGATGACCTGCAAAGTGAGCGCCTACAGCAAGTCAAGTTCGGCAGCACACTCGAAGTAGATCTAATCGACAGCAAAGCACAGCTATTGCAGGCGAAACAGGCGCTGTTGACGACGGGGCTGCAACTCTCCGATCTGCGATTGAAGTTCAACGATATTGTCGGATTGCCACTCAAGACTGATGTCGCTCTCGATCCTGACGTTCCGACGGACCCCGAAAGCTGCGAGCGAACGCAATGCATAAAGCTCGCATTGGGCTCTCACCCGGAAATCACCGAAGCACGGGCTGAGGTGGAGAAGGCTTCCGCCGGCGTCCGCGTGGCCAAGCGCGAATACATCCCCGACATTGAGGCATTTGCGAAATATAGCTATCAGGAAAATGTGCCGTTTCTAGCCCGAAATTTCGGGACCTTCGGCGTTCACTTTGGGTACGACCTGTTCGACGGAGGAAAAAAGCGGGCCACACTTCGCGAACGTGACGCACAGTTGGCACAAGCCAAAGAAAATTTGGCTCGCATTAGCGACGAAGTCGAAGTACGAGTGCAAACCGCCTATAACAAAATGGAACGCACGCAGCAGATGGTCGCGGT
>DATFQQ010000256.1:0-3380 GCA_035264195.1 Candidatus Sulfotelmatobacter sp.
GAGTCCGGAGAACTAGATATGGGGCTGGGATTTTTCTTCAAGTATGTGCCGGGTATCCGGCGAACGCTCCTGTTTCGCTTCTCCCTAATGGTAATAAGAGCTGGCATGCCACATGCCCCTGTCCGTCCCACGGTCGCATGGTCATCACTGAAAGGGGAGAGATTCGTGACTTTGCACCCGACCCTTCCCCTGCAACGTACGCGTCGGAGCAAACCATGGTTGACCATGGTTGACACGAGGGTGGAGGTCAGCGGTTTTGTGAGGCCCAGGCGATGGGGGTGAATTGGGGTAGGTGATGGATGGGAGTTTCGGCGAGACCGGGGAGGACCGCCGCCAAGTATTCGTGCACGGGGATGTCCCTACGTCGGCAGGTTTCGACGACGGAGAGGATGGCGGCGACTTTGGGTCCGGCTTGTTGGCTGCCGATGTGGATCCAGTTTTTGCGACCGATCGCAACGGGGCGCATGGAGTTTTCGGCGAGATTGTTGCTGAGTTCGAGTTCCGGGTATTCCAGGAAGAGCGTGAGTTTGGGCCAAAGCGCCAGCGTGTAGTTCGCGGCTTTGCCCAGAGCGCTAGAGGGCAGTGATGTAGCACGTGCTGCGGTAACTGCGGCCTTGATCTCCTCGAGCAACGCGGGAGCTCTTTTTCTGCGCAGGACGTGGCGTGCGGCGTGGTCCAGATTCGCCATGCGCGCTTCGGCATCGATGGCAAACAGCTCATCGATGAGTCTGACGATGCGCACCGCCTCTACATCTTGAGGATGCAACTTCACCGCTTCCACGAATTTTCGTCTCGCGTGCGACCAACAGCAAGCGTGCACCATCTTCGGCCCGCCCACGGAATCGTAGACGGCATATCCATCGCTTTGCAAAAGACCATCGAAATTCCCTAGGAAATGTTTCGGGCCTTCACGCCCACGTCCCATGCGGAAGTCGAACACCACCGCCCCATGTGGCTGCCCGTATTGCCACAGATAGGCCAGATGGTTGCTGCCATTCCCATCGTGCATCTGTACGCCGACCGGCGTTTCATCGGCCTGCAGGTAACTTCCGCGGAGTAACTCCTGCCGCAGTGCATCGGTGAGAGGCACCAGTAATTCGCCTACGCGCATGACCCAGCCATCCAGGGTCTGGCGGCTCAGTTCCACGCCGCTGTCGCGCTCGAGCATGGCGCTCTGCCGGTACAACGGGCAGTGATCCGCATATTTGCTGACCACGGTGTCGACCACCATGCGATCACTTACCAAACTCTTCTCGATAATACGCGGCGGCAGCGGTGCCGCCAGCACACCACGCTCCTCGCACCTCTTGCAAGCGCGTTTCTCGCGCTTGGTCACCACCACGAAGTACTTCGCCGGCTCGACATCCAACTGCTCGCTCTCTTCGTAGCCGATCACCGTGGTTTCACGGCCGCAACCGCCGCACACGCACTGCTCGGCCGTGCAACTGATCACCCGCTCGACCCGCGGCAATTCCGCCGGCAGTGCCTGGCGGCCCGGATGGTTGCGAACTCTTTTCTCCGCTGGTCGCGCAGGCAACGGTTCGCGTGCACTCTCGGCTTGCACCTCGGCGGTGCTCACTCCCGGCTCCAATTCCAGCAATTCCAACTGCTCGTTGGTCAGTTTCTCACTCCCCGGACCATACATCTCGATGCGCTTCAGCCGCAGCCGCTCTTCCAGTACCTGGATCTTTAGTTCTGCATATTGCAGCGCCAGGAACTTTTTGCTCACTGTGGCAAACAACGACTCGGGCAGTTGGCTCTTCAGTTGTTCGAGAAGTTCGTCGATGGGAGGCTCGGAAGGGTTCCGATTCACGATAACTTACTAAATAACACGATGATTACCACTATGCAATCATATTCTAGCAGCGCAACGTAAAATTCCTGTAACAATATTATGCCGCGGGTTCCTCAGGAACTTCCCGCCGGTACCAGCGCCGCCGTTCCGCCTGTCGCAAATCGATCCCACCCAGTAACAGCGCCAGTTCTTCGTGGCTCAACTGCACTTTGCTCTGATCGCCGCTAACTTCCGGCCAACGAAACGTGCCCTTCTCCAATTTTTTCGCGCACACCCACAGTCCACTGCCATCCCAAAACATCAATTTCACCCGATTGTGTCGCGCGTTGCAAAACAGAAACACATGCCCGCTCAGCGGCTCGCCCTGCAAACGGTCGCGCACCAGCCCGTACAACCCGTTAAAGCCCTTGCGCATGTCTGTTGCACCCACCGCCAGATAAATCCGCGTCGCCAGTCCTAGTCCAAACACGGATCACACCTGCTCCAACACAGCCAGCAAACGCTCCAGCGTCGCCGCATCAAACCACCGCGACACTTCAATCCGCCGCCCGCGCGACACGACTACCACCAATCCGCCGCCCGCCGCGTTTTCTTGCAAACCTGCTAGTTCCACGGCCACCAGTTTGCTGCCGCTCGCCACCCCTGCCCCAACATCCTCATTGCCCATTCTCGGTCGCTTGCTGGCCACCTTATCCCGCTCCTGCCGCCGTCTCTTCCGCCAAAAATCCAGCGTCCCCAAAGCTACTCCATGTTTCAGGCAAAACTCTCGCCGCCCCAAACCACTGGACTCGAATGCTTCGACCAATTGCTCCGCTTCTGTACGGCTGCGCCGATGCTGAACTCTCTCAAGCGTGTGCTGTTCTCTCATTCCCTCACTTCATCACCCTTGCTTCGCTGGCGCTAGGTGCGTTCCTCTGACGCACACGGTTCTCTTATGACGGAGGCAAAGAGCTACTGGCGTCTTGTCGTCTTTCGATGTGTCAGTTGCCGAAGAAATGAAGCATTCGCTGAAGAATCCTGTGCAGTTGAACCTCGTGAGGATCAGATTAGGATTGAGACATACCAAGCTATCTGCCGGCACTGCGGCTGGCAGGGCGAAGCTCATGGTATCTCCGCGGTAGAAATGCGCAGCGGCGTCGAACGTAGAACGGCAATTCGCAATAAGTGAGCACCGAGAGTCTTGATGCGCCGAAGACTTCGGCGCGGTGCGATCGTTCCAAGCTCGAGGTAGCAAACCGGTAGCACGGCCGGCATCCTGAAAAACACCTTTTTCGCCTACCCTTCAAAAGCTCGCATTTTTATTGGGGGAAAGTGGTGCGCCCTGAGAGATTCGAACTCCCGGCCTTCTGGTTCGTAGTTGGGAAGTCGGGAAATCCTAAAGCCTTGCAGGTGTGGCACTTGCAGTCCGCACCCCCCTTCACAAATCCTGCCTCAGTTGGTCCACAAGTTGGTACACAAGTGAGCCCCCGAAACGCGCATAGGATCCTACACCTGAGGGATTATCGTCATTGGACGGAGGGCGTCAATCGCGGCGGGACATAATTTTTGCGGACCTTTGGTCCGGGGCTTTTTCACGTGCTGCGGC
>DATFQQ010000257.1:0-4481 GCA_035264195.1 Candidatus Sulfotelmatobacter sp.
CGCGCTTGCCATTACTTAGTAGAACCCGCTCCACTTCTTTGTAGTCGGCCAGCCGATTGAGGATTGTAGTCACCGAGGCGATCGGATCTTTGTGGCCTGCCAGAATTTCCGGATCCTGATTCTGTAGTGCGTCGACTACATAGCGTGCGCTCAGCGGGCGTCTCGCCTCGATCAAAATCAACCGGCAAGCCTTGGTGAGGCCGGGTTTGCGATTTGCATCGCCTACGCCAACCAATGTCTGCAACTCCAGGCTCAGTACGTTCTCGCCGAACAGCGAGGCGAGTCCCACGATTGTTTTCTTCGCCGTTGTAATGCGCCGGATAACCTCCGTGCGTTGTTGAAGCAATTGGTTGAGTTCCGTGTGTAGTTTGTCAACAACACTCTCTGCTGACATCCCGTGATTTGTTGTGATTGGATTCGAAGTAATGCTGTCCATGTGTGGCCCCACTGTATCTCCCTCTAGTTCGACTGATTCCAGCCCGAGATTCAGAAACGGATAACAAACATTTCTTATGTCCGCCTACGTAGTTAGACGGCGATTCGTCAGGACTTCAGGCCCGGGCGGGACGAATAACAAACGAAATTCCACCAGTTGCAACGCGGCGAGGACGAGTTCATCGATTCCGAGGTGTATTTGCGGGAGTGTTGACGGTTGCAGCTAGTGGCCGGCCGAAACAGACACTGTTTCGGAACCGCAACAAAACAGCGAACGAGCGATTCACATAAGCCAAAAACAAGCGCTGTGATGAAGGTGCTCTTCCAATCACCATATTCAGTTGTTTGATTCTTCCAAATCCTGGAGACATCATCTCGACGTTGCGTGATTCATAGCGAGACGAAAAATTGAATTTGTCCCTTGTGCGAGATTAATCATCCCTGCGGCGTTGGTGTTCCTACCGAGGACTTCAAACAACCGTTAATTTCGCAGCGGACGTGCTTCAAACATTGTGTCGGGGTTGTCAAAAGACTTTTCACGGAGGGGCTTGATGAAACGTTCATCAACGTGTTGGCCTTTTGTTTTGGCGGTGTGTGTAACCATGTTCTTGTTACCACTCGCATTCACACAAGAAACAACTGGCGGATTGCAGGGAACAATCAAGGACTCGAGCGGCGCAGTTATCGGTGGCGCACATCTCGTGGTGACGGGCACGTCACTGGTCGGCAGCAAAGAGCTTGATAGTGAGTCGACAGGCTACTACCGATTTGCAAACCTGCCTCCGGGAACTTATTCAATCGACGTCTCGGCGAAAGGCTTCAAGACAGCGAAGCTCACCGGAATCAGTCTGGAAGTTGGTCACCTGCCCACTCTCGATATCACTCTGGAGATTGGCACGTCGAGTGAAGTGGTGGAAGTGTCGGGGCAAGCTCCGGTTATTGACGTAACGACAAATACAAACCAGACAAATATCAGCACCGACGTCTTGAACGATGTACCGCACGGGCGATCCTTCCAGTCTCTGATTCAGCTTGCGCCGATGGCTCGCAACGAACCTCTTGCCGGTTACATCGTGAATGGCGGAGGCAATGGCGGCACTGGCGGATCCTTGCCAGGCAGTAGCGGCAACGGAAACACGTTCGGCTATTCAGTCGGGGGTGCTTCAGATTCTGAGAGCAGTTACCTGGTAGAAGGTCAGGATACCGAGCAACTGTCAGGCGGGTACTCGAAAGCGAACGTTCCTTACCAGTTCATTCAGGAAGTCCAGATCAAGACCTCGGGAATCGAAGCGGAGCATGGCGGCGCGTTAGGTGCGGTCGTCAACGTCGTCATGAAAAAGGGCGCGAACTCGTACCATGGCGAGCTCTTTACTGCTTACGAGACAAGCGGCCTAGACGCAAACAACAACAACGTCTATCTGCGGTACGACCCGACAGACGGCGGAAATCCGGCCATCCGACAGGATCCTGTCGCTCAGAACTACAGTCCACGACAAGATCACATCCGCATCCTGCAGCCCGGGTTCACTTTGGGTGGGCCGATCATGAAAGACCGGCTGTGGTTCTTCGCGGGCTTTGCTCCCCAGATCAATACGATTGGCAGGACGGTAGACTTCAGTCCCTCGAGCATTCCGAGCAACGCAATTCTGGGCCGGCAATACTTCACGTCCGATTCACAGCAGTACTACACGACGTCGCGGCTGGATTTCGTCGCGACCTCGAAGATCCGGCTCTTCGCGTCCTGGCTCTATCAGTATCAGCGATTGACTGGCAATTCGTTGCCAGTCGCGGATCCAGTGAATGCAGAGTCAAGCTACCTGAATACGTATGTCAACCTTCCGATCATCACGTACCAACACGGGATTGGATTCTCGGCGCCAAACGCGACCTACAACTTCGGCGGCGACATTACTCTGACGCCGCAGATTGTCTCCACGACGCGTTTTGGTTACTTCTTCGAGAACTATCATGACTTCGGCTGGCAGACTTCAACTCCGAATCTGTTCTGGCTGGCGTCTGGGAGTGCGACGGATAACTTAGGTTTACCGATGCCCCAGAGTTTGCAAATCCCGGGAGGAACTCAAACCGCTCCCTACAACCCCAGCACTGCCATCTTCAACGCGAACAAGCACTATCAGTTCGACGAAGACGTTGCCTTTTTCAAGAGCGGCTGGGCTGGTACTCACAACATAAAAGTGGGATACCAACTGAATCACCTTGTAAATCAGATACTCCAGAACGGCAACGTACCGCTCGTGTACATCGTGCCCGCTGCTGGAATTTCAAACACCCCGTCAACGGTTACTGGCGCGGCGAATTGCAACGCGTTGGCAACCGCGAACCCGTGGGGATTCTGCGCAGGACAGTACGGCTACGCGTACGTGAATGATTTCTCGACCATTCTGCCGCAACCGGCCAGCGACTGGAACCACGCCTTCTTCGTTCAGGACTCGTGGACAGTTGGCCATGGTTTAACGCTTAACCTTGGGCTCCGCGTAGAAAAAGAGAGTTTGCCGGTTCCCGCCGGAATTGTGCCTTCGGGTACTACTCCTCCGTCGGCCATCAGCTTCTCGTGGAGTGACAAAATTGAACCTCGCCTTGGTGCGGCGTGGGGATCACGGAACGGGAAAATCAAAATCTTCGGCAGCTACGGCGTCGTGAACGACGTGATGAAGCTGTTGCTCGCCCAAACGTCGTGGGGCGCACAGGCATTCGAAAAATGCTACTACGCGCTCGGCCCGGATGCGAATGGCACGTTTACAACAGCCGATATCGATTCGGTCTTCGTGAACGGCCGCGCCTGCCCGAACGGCCCAGCTACTACAGGAGCCAATTTCGCTGGCGGTGTTACTCCACAATCCTTTACGGACGCAGCCAGCGGCGTCTCGTTAATTGAAAACATCAACCTGCGTCCGTGGGAACCGGTCGCGCCTGGCGTCAAGCCTTATCGCCAGCACGAGTATGTTGCTGGCGTCGACTATCAGCTTTCAAAGACCTGGGCCTTTGAAGCACGGTACGACCGCAGACGTCTCGATCACATTCTGGAAGATGCATCTCTGGCTGATCCCAACAACTTCGAGATGTATACGATCGTCAATCCTGGCGAAGGTGTAAACAAGACCATCGACGGGTACGCCAACTATCTGCAGTCTCTCGGCTCGGCGTTCGGAATTCCGAACTTTGCATTTAATGCCACCGGAGCGTTCGGCACGTGTCCGACGTGCCCGAACAATCCGAAAGCCATCCGCAACTACGATGGAGTAGAGATCCGGGTCACGAAGGCACCGAGCAAAGGCTTGGCAGGAATGTTCTCCTACACCTGGAGCAGCCTGTGGGGCAATTATACCGGCCTGACCACAACGGATCAGATCGACGGCGGAGCGGCCGGGCGCAATTCGCCCGACACGACGCGCGCGTTCGACGAACCGTTCCTGGCTTATTCATCGTACGGCAAGCTGAGCGCAGGACCCTTGCCGACGGATCGTCCGAATACTTTCAAGGGCAATGTGTATTACTCGTTGCCGTGGAAGGGGATGACGTCTACGTTTGGGATTTTCCAATATGCATATCAGGGAAGCCCGATGAGTAGTTCGGCGGACCTGTTTCTGTCGAGCAACATCCCATTTGAGGATGCCTATCTGTTCGGACGTGGAAAGTGGGTGAACATGACCACGGATCCTGCTACGGGCGACATGACGCTGGGGAATCCATACAGCCGAAGGACGCCCTGGTATGTCCAAACGGACTTCAACATCGGTCATTCGTTCAAAGTGAACAAGAATAATGACCATCAAGTTCTTGGCTTTGACGCAACGATCACCAACCTGTTCAACCAACACTCGATCACGCAGTACTGGCAGAGTTTCAACTCGAACTACACTTTCAGCCCTGTGACGCCGTCGGCCACTGTAAATATCTTTAGCGGCGCGGCTGCCTATCAGGTGACTGAGAGTCCATACAACGTGCGGCAGTGGGTAAACGGAAACGGTGGGCAGGTGCCACCGTCGGCACTAAGTTCGTGGTATGGCAAGCCGTACCAATATCAG
>DATFQQ010000258.1:0-3605 GCA_035264195.1 Candidatus Sulfotelmatobacter sp.
TAACCCAACGACGTAAGGAGATCGACTACAAGTATAACTATCGGTATTCCCACCTCACGCAAGTGTTCGGGAGACTCCTGTACGAGACACGAGTCAGTGAAGAAGCGCTACGCGGTTTCAGTGAGGATAAGCTAAAGACTATCCATTCTTTCGCTAGATTCTTAGCGGAGGACGCCGCCTGATCTGCATTCCGAGCGCTATCGCCTGATAACGACAGCCGTCCTTTGCCAACCAGAAGGGTGGTTCATTAGATACGGCACCACTAGTGCTTTGTGTGTTCCTTTACGTATTGGACAATTGACCGGCGGCTCTGCGCGCCTACATAGGTAAATCGGATTCCATACCGCTTGTTATGTTGCCAAACGATACTACCGACTGCATCCACTGCTACACCGGAAACGGGTAAGCGGAATGACAATTGGATCGCGCCTTTCGGATTGAGGGTACTCACTTCCACTTGTATCCCCGCCTGGCTGAGGTTCCAACTCACTCCGCGGCTTGTCTCGGAATCCACAATGCAGGTTACCTGTGCACGCATCGCTACCCGCTCATACGCACGCTGATCCTGGAACATTCGGGCTGCCCCATCCCTTCGGTTCGCCGAAGCACTCATCACTGGCCCGCGCGGCGCTTTGTTGAAGGCGGGCTTTCGCGGGGTCAGGAAAAACTTCAAGTCACAAAAAATCGCTCCCGGCGTTTCTCTTGCTCCGGGAGCCATTTCGTGCCTCGTTCAGTACAGCAGGGATTCAAATCTTCGTATTACATTGCGGACTGGCGAGCAGAACCTTTGGACCACGGTCCCGCCGGAATCGCTTGATGATCCCAGATGTGCGACGCAAGCTTGCCAGACCCAGCAAACCTGTGCCCAGCAAAGCCATCGCGCCCGGCTCAGGCACTACCGTCGGCCCGGTCCCCTGCGCAAATCCCGTCATGGGTCCGCAGTTTGTTCCCGAGGCGGTACAGAAGTGGATCGCAAACGAAGTAAACTGGCTTGCGGTCAACCCGGGTTCTGTGATGGTGAAACTAATCATGTCCGCACTTACGATCCCACCCGGCTGACCCTTGATGTTGGCGTAGTCAAAAGCAAACTTCCCAAAGCCATCGATGTTCTGATTGCACTCGGAGCGTGAAGGAAAAATCGCAGGCGGCACGCACCCTATATCTAGAATCCAGGAAAAAAAGATGCGCCTAGCTTCTCGAATACGTACAACATCGGGTCCGGCTCAGGCTTGCCGACAATCTTCTCCCTGAGTTCTGCAAACTCGTCCTCGGTGACCTGTTCTAGCTCGACGAGCATCATCTGGTGCGCTATTTCGGGACGGACTGAGAATTCCCGCTCTAACCTCTCCTGCAAAATGTCCGCGGTAAGCCCCCGCGCGTGCTCTCCGAGATGGTCCAACCGCTCAAGCCAGAGGTCGCTGCCTATTTGCGGGTCGTCTAGTTCGTCTAAATCGCTCATAACCTACCCACTCTCATCTTTTTCTTATCAGGTTTAGTCGCGATCGACATCTACCAAAGTGCCTAGCCCACATTTATCAGTCTCCCAGTGAAATCAGGCATTCTCTGAGTGCCGAATACAGCATGTTGGGTATCGGACGATCCGTGACTCTCCGGCATTCTTTTCGCGCGCCCTTATGTGGCTCATCATTCTCAAGATCTGGTTTCTGTTCGCGATCGCAATAGGGCGTGATCCTGCCGCACTGGCTGAAGCGCCGAGGGCTGTAATAGAGGATCGCATTCTTCCAGTTTCGGAGTAGACTGCGGCTCGTAAAAGGAAGTACGTCCGAGATTGGCCCAGCGAAGTGGAAGGCTTCGTTGGGCCGTTTTTGTTAGTAGCAATCCCGGTTACCCCTGTCGATTTTGACAGTCCGGTCACGCGGGAGCAGATGACTAGAATCCGCTCCATTAGCCATGAGCGACGAGGTGGAAAGACTCCCAAGGGGATTGACCATGTCGCAGTGTGCCAAATGCCACTTGATATTCGCGCTCCCTCCATTAGAAGGTGATTCGACGCGGAAATTGGCAGACGAACGGCTCCGCATCGAACTGCTGCGCCATGTGCAAGAGAGTCATCAAGAAGACTTCAGCCAAGCTGCCATTCGGATCGTGAGTGGAGCTACGGAGCAAAAGTAAATTCCATTTGCGACGATGACGACGGCATTGCCCCTGGAGAGCAACAATCGGGATGATGAGTGTAATGGCAATTTAACGACAACTAAGATTCTCTAGGCTCCGTGCGATAATGCTCGCCTACATCATGTGAGCAGAATTCGTGTTCGACAATGCATCTGAGTCAGATTGGAACAACACCCGCAATTGTGGCCGTCTGTTACTTCTAGCAGTACGACGACTGATCAAGTCCTTCTACCATCTGCAACATGCTCAGTAGTGAAGAGTACGAAAGCGCTCCTTCCCTTCGACATGGCCTGTTGTTAGAAAAGCACCGCCCGTGGCGGTTTTGCACCAGCGCCGCTGATTGGTTGCGGCACCCCACAGACCAGCTTGCAGCCAGAATGACCCATGAACAGGTTGCGGGATTGGAAAAGGCAGGCTGATCGTTGACCGTAGATTTCCCCCTCCTCGTGCTAGGTCTGTCGTTCGCCACACTCGCCCTGTCGGTTAAGCTGGGTGACTTCATTCGCAAGCGAAGCGGTGCATCGGAGGAAAAGCCGCGCGACGACTTAGGGATCGTCCTCGCCGGCACGCTAACGCTACTAGGGCTCATCATCGGTTTCAGTTTTTCCATGGCTACAAGCCGCTACGAACTTCGCAAGAGTTGCGAGCAGATCGAAGCCAACGCCATTGCCACGGAGTGGATCCGCTCCGACTTGCTCCCCGCCGCGGATGCCACCAAACTCCATGAACTCCTGGAGATGTACCGCGACAAACGCCTCTTGTTCTATACAGTCCGCAATCGGCAACAGTTGAGAACTATTTCTTTGGAGACCAGCCAATTGCAGAACGGCCTATGGTCTGCCATTCGCTCCGGCTTTGCGTCGGCACCGCCGCCTGTTCAGGGGATGTTGATTTCCGGCCTGAATGATGTGATGAATTCGGAAGCCTCCACGCAAGCAGCTTTCGACAATCGCGTGCCGTTATTGGCGTGGTTACTGATCGTCGTCATTGCATCTGGCTGTAGCTTTCTGATCGGTTTGCGTGCTCGTCGAACGGATTGGCTTGTCTTCTTGGTGATGCCGATCGCGGTCTCGATTTCACTCTTTTTGATCGCCGACCTTGACAGTCCTCGCGAAGGGGCCATCCGAAATGGCCCAAAGAACCTCATTCGTCTCACAGAATTCGTCTCACAGACGCGGTAGATACGGCTTTGATTATCCACCGCAAGAACGAGTCTCCATGAGATGCGGCGAATCATACGCCGCGTGTTTTTCTCAGCTGGCGTAACCGGCGCTAGCACCAGTTTGTGTCTTCTGTTCGCCCTTTCCGAGATTTTGAGTGTAATTGGAGATTTTCCAACAGTCACAACGGGTCCGAGACGGACCAAACGAAACCGTCGTTGACATCAGCGATACAATCCTCAAGTGTGTTTCAGGAGGTGGTCCATGAAAAGGTGGGCAACAGCAAGTCTTCTCGTTGTTCTCGTGGTC
>DATFQQ010000259.1:0-2481 GCA_035264195.1 Candidatus Sulfotelmatobacter sp.
TAGTATTTTCGCGCAGGACACGATCGCCAATTCTGCGTACAACTCGCTGCAAGCATCTCTCGACAAGCGGTTCGCCCACGGATTGCAGTTCACGGCGGCTTATACGTTCAGTAAGTCGTTTGATCAGGCCTCGAGCTTTGAAGGCATTGTGAACCCGATTGATCCCCGCCTCAGTCGATCTCTGTCTTCGTTCGACGCCCGGAACCGTCTCGTGCTCAGCTACTACTGGGAACTGCCGACACCGAAGTACGGCGGAGCCAAGGGTCTGATCCTAAACGGCTGGGCCCTGTCAGGAATTACAACATTCCAGACGGGTTTCCCCATCCGAATCTCAACACTCGACGATCAGGAGTTGATGTATAGCTTCGACTTTGAATTACCCGGTGAGCCGGACCTGGTTGCGCCCTTCCACACAACGAAGCCGCAGAGCAACGGCAACTACTTCTTCGATCCCAGTTCGTTCAGCGAAGACAACACGTTCGGTCGCATCGGAAACGCGCCGCGTACCATTTGCTGCGGACCGCACATCAGTAACAGCGATTTCGCGATGCTGAAGACGTTCAAGATCTCGGAATCGCAACGGATCGATTTCCGCGCCGAGTTCTTTAACCTCTTCAACCACACACAATTCTACAATCCAGACGGCAACTTTTCTGATGGAACGCAGTTTGGACAGGTTGTTCAAGCTCGCGATCCTCGGCTGATGCAGTTTGCATTGAAGTTTTTCTTCTGACCTATCCCCGGGCGGTCTCGTCCGACTGGGTAATCTAATGGCCGGTGATTGGAAATTACTGGCCTGAGTTTTCTCGGAGACCTCGATGTACCCTGATCTACAGAAAGAACTCGCCACCTTCGAGCGGCGAACGCCCAAGTCCGCTGAAGCCCACAAGAAGAATCTCAAGCGCATTCCTCTTGGAGTTGCGAGCAACTATCGTGCGTACGATCCGTGGCCCATTTTTGTAAAAGAGGCCAGCGGCAGCAAGTTTCGCGATCTGGATGGAAATGAATACATCGATCACAACCTCACGTTCGGCGCGCTGATGGCTGGACATTGCCATCCCGCGGTGATGAAGGCGGTCGAGAAACGTCTCTCGACCGGAACCATGTTTGGCATGCCGCACGACATGGAGTGGGAACTCGCTGAGGAAATTTGCAACCGCTTCCCGATCGAAATGTGCCGGTTCGGCAACAGCGGAACCGAGGCCACCATGCACGCCGTCCGCCTGGCGCGGGCTGCCACCGGACGCGACAAGATCGTGAAGTTTGAAGGAGCCTATCACGGACTGCACGACAGCGCGCTGGTCAGCGTGAAACCGCACGCGCCGGACTATGGAGACGTCCATGCTCCAGCCTCGGTCCCGGGCGGCCTCGGGGTTCCAAAAGCTGCGCTGGCCAATGTCCTGGTTGCGACCTTTAACGATCTCGCGACCGTCGAACGTCGCTTCCGGGAGAATCCCCGAGAGATTGCCGCGATCATCCTGGAGCCGATCATGATGAACGTTGGGCTCTGCATGCCGCAGCCCGGATTCCTCGAGGGGTTGCGCGAAATCGCGACGAAGAATGGTGCGTTGCTGATCTTCGACGAAGTGAAAACCGGGGCGAAACTGTGCTGGGGAGGCGCGAGCGAATACTTTGGCGTCGCGCCCGACATGATTTGCCTGGCGAAGTCGATTGGCGGGGGCCTGCCGCTTGCCGCGTTCGGCACGCACAAGTCCGTAATGGACCTGATCTCAGAGCACAAGGTGTTTCACGGCGGCACCTACAACACGAATCCTGTGTCCATGGCTGCCGGCCTGGCAACGTTCCGGGACGTTCTCACGCGGGGGAACTACACCCATGTCGAAAAGCTGAGCAAGAAGCTGGCGGATGGATATCGCAAGACGATCGCAACGGTCGGCCTGCAGGCTTACGTGGTGCAAGCAGGAGCCAATGGCGCGCTGATGTTGTACCCGAAAGAGATCATGAATTATCGCGACTGGACGGTGATTGACGTTGACCTGTGGCGTCATTACTGGTTCGGCATGGTGAACCGGGGAGTGATGGCGCAGCCTTACTGGTGGGACGAGCAATGGACGATTTCGGTGCAGCACACGGAGGCTGACATCGACGAGCACTTGGGTGCGTTCAATGATATTGCAGCGTCGCTGGCTAAGGCGCAGCAGGAACGCAGCGAGCGGGTGCCCGCGGAGGTAGCACACTGAAACCAGTTGGTGAACGGCCAGTGATCGGTGGCCGGCGTTGTCAAGCGCTGGATGCCGACATTATGGAGCGCTGACCGGTAGGCACTGAGCGGTGACTTTGTCGACGACCACGCAATCCGAGGTTCAGACGCACTTGATCCGGGCTCTTGGGCGCCGCGATCTCGTGTTGCTGTTTGTGGTTGCGGTCTTCAATTTGAATGTCGTGCCCTCGATCGCGGCTAACGGCGGGGTGACGGTCTGGCTGTGGATCGTTTCGCTGGTTCTGTTCTTCTGGCCACAG
>DATFQQ010000260.1:0-27746 GCA_035264195.1 Candidatus Sulfotelmatobacter sp.
CAACCCACCAACACACCCATGGTTGAAAGAATGACTGGCAGAAAAATGCGATTCCTTAGCGACATTACATCCCCCTGAAGACGTTGGGCCAGAGAGGCACTTCTGAGCTCAGATTAGCACGTCATCTTGCCGCTGAATTCAACCCAGGTGCGGACGATTAGTAGCGGTTTACGCCGAGGATTTTTGCGCTTTTACATCTTTTTACGTAGAACAAACTTTTCTCGACAAAGTGTTTCTATCGATGCACCTCGGCCTCATGCCCTGCGAGGCGGCGCAGAGATTCCTCATAGGGTGCCTTCGCAATACCTTTTTCGGTAACGATGGCTGCCACATATTTTGCTGGGGTAACGTCGAAGGCAGGGTTCTCGACCTCGACGCCATCGGGCACCATCTGCTTGCCCGCGATGTGAGTCACCTCTTTACCGTTGCGCTGCTCGATGGGAATTCCGCTGCCATCGCGGCACTCGAGATCAACGGTTGAGATCGGCGCGGCGACATAAAACGGAATGCCGTGCTCCTTGGCGAGAATGGCGACGGTGTACGTACCAATCTTGTTGGCGATGTCGCCGTTGGCGGCGATGCGGTCTGCACCGACTACTATGGCGCCGATCTTTCCCTGCTTCATCATGGCACCTGCCATGTTGTCGGAGATCACGGTTGTCGGGATGCCGTCTTTCATCAGTTCCCAAGCGGTGAGGCGCGAGCCTTGCAGGAACGGTCGCGTTTCGTCGGCATAAACGTGAATCTTCTTGCCCTGCTCGACGGCCGCGCGGATCACGCCTAGGGCCGTGCCATAACCGGCAGTCGCAAGCGCGCCGGCGTTGCAGTGCGTCAGCACTCCGCCTTCGTTCGGCATCAGAGTCGCGCCGTGGCGTCCCATGGCTTGGTTCGCGGCGACGTCTTCGGCGTGCATGCGCTGCGCTTCATCGATGAGTTCTTGCTTGATTTGCGGAATCGAGCGGATGCGGATGCGCTCGAATTTTTCCTGCATGCGTCGGATTGCCCAGAAAAGATTTACGGCGGTAGGGCGCGTTTTACCGATCAGATCACAGATGGCGTCGAAGTCGCGCTTGAGGTCGCCCGTTGTTTCGGCCTTGGAGTTATTGACGCCGAGCGCGATGCCCATGCCGGCTGCTACGCCAATCGCGGGCGCTCCGCGCACCACCATGTTGCGGATCACGTCGGCGACTTGCTCATGCGTCTTGCAGGTTACGTACACTTCTTCGGTCGGCAGCTTCGTCTGATCGATGAAGCGCACGCCTTGGTCGGTCCACTCGAGAGTTTGAATCATGGGAATTTAGTCATTGAATCACTTAGTCATTTAGTCATTGAAAACCAAAACCACACAAGTTAATGATGGCGCAAGCATTGATTAAATGACCAAATGATTAATTGATTAAATGCTCTCAGGCTTTGTGTGCCTCGCAGCGCGTTCTGGGATTGTTGGTGACTGCTGGCCTTCCGCAGAGTTCGCAAACTGCTGATACCGCGAAGATACTTGGCTCGGTGTCGTCGTTTTGCAGAACGTGCTGCTGGCGCACATCGCTTGCCGTAAATATCGAGATGAACGGCGCAGGCGCGGCGGCTTTCTCAACGTTCGGACGGCCCTTGGCCTCTTCGCGTTCGACCAGGCACATCACGCCGACAATTTCGAATCCAAACTCGCGCGCGGCTTCGATCGCCTGTACCGTGGACGCTCCGGTTGTGCAGACATCATCTACGATGACTACGCGTGCTCCTTTTTCGCGGAAGCCTTCGATACGCTGGCCCGTACCGTGCTGTTTCTCGGCTTTGCGTACGAGAAATCCGTTGAGCTCGCCACTCACTACCGATACAGCTACAACGATCGGGTCGGCGCCCATGGTTAATCCGCCGATTGCCTGCGGGTTCCAGCCGCGCTGGCGAATTTCTTCCAGAAACACTTCACCCGTCAGACGCGAGCCCTTGGCATCGAGAGTTGTCGTGCGGCAATCGATGTAATAGTCGCTCGTTCCCCCCGAGGAGAGCTTGAACTCTCCCAGCCGAAAAGACTTGTGGGCGAGCGTGCTGAGCAACATCTGACGGCTGGAATGCATGAATTCTTACGATATCACGATGCAAAGTGGCTCATCGTGCCTGAGGTCGGTCGCTTGGCTTATGAGAACGCTGCAGAGAGTATCTTAGTGATCGATAGTCCTCATTGCGCGCTTTCAGCGCACAATCCCGGACGAAGGCGTCGGGGGCTCCACATCCGCGCTTTTCCTTCAGATGGGCTACGCCCTTGATCTAGCCAGCATGCCCTCCACGCGTGTTAACCTTTATATTTCGGGCTTTTTGGGCCTGTCCCAACCGGCGTCTCCGCGCGGATTTTGAATCGAGGTATGACATTGCACAGTTCGGTCAGGGTACGAACCGCTCTCAGCGGTCTTTTCCTTCTTCTTTCCATCGCCAGCCAATTGCTCCCCGCCACTGCGCAAGGCACGCGCTCCTGGGAGCAATCGAAGTTTGAAGATCTGGTGAAAGGCACTGCGACCGGCGTGGCCATCCGCAGCGGGGGCGGCCTGGAACTGGCACCGTCGTTCAAGCTGCTGTACGCCACTCCTTCGACCTATATCTGGGCAGTGGCCTCCGATGATTCCGGAAATGTTTACGCCGCGACTGGGTCTCCAGCACGTGTCTACCGAATTACTCCCGACGGAAAATCGAGCATCATCTTTCAACCGCAAGAATTGCAGGTGCAAGCGTTGACTGTCGGCCCTGGTGGCGTGATTTACGCGGCGACCGCGCCCGACGGGAAGGTCTACAAGATCGACCATAAGGCCGGAGAGAAGGCCGAGGGCAAAAAGTCTGACGACAAGTCGAGCGACAGTGCGCAGAAAGACTCGAAGCCGTCTGTGGATTCTGCCTGGAGTTCGTCGGAGTACTTTGCGCCCGGCACGAAATACATCTGGGACCTTGCCCTCGATAAGGTCGGGAATCTCTACATCGCCACAGGCGACCACGGCGAGATCTATAAAGTCACACCTAAGGGAGAGCACTCGGTTTTCTTCAAGAGCGATGAAACGCACATTCGCGCGCTGGCAGTGGATGCTCAGGGCAATCTGATTGCGGGCACGGACGGTAGTGGACTCGTGTATCGCATTTCGCCGGCGGGGGAAGGATTCGTTCTTTACAGCGCACCGAAGAAAGAGATCACGGCTCTGGCTCTGGATCACGACGGCAATATCTACGCCTCGGGTGTGGGCGAAAAACGCGCTGGCTCGGGGATTGCTTCGGCTACTTCGATGCTAATGAGCATCCAAACTGCCCCGGCTCCGGTGGCTACTCCGGCCGGGACTGTTTCGATTACTCCGACTCCATCGGCGGTGCCGATCGGTTCGTTCCCGGTTGGCGCGGCAACGACAGGTGGATCGGACGTTTATCGCATTGCGGCCGATGGATCGCCGACGCGCCTCTGGTCGTCCCGCGAAGACATCGTTTACGCGCTTGCCTTCGATTCTCACGACACGCTGCTCGCAGGAACAGGGAATCGCGGCCATGTTTTTGCGATCAAGGGTCCTGACGAATTCTTGGATTTATTAAAGGCACCGGCCTCACAGGTGACGGGATTTGCGAAAGCTCCCGGTGGCGCGCTTTATGTAACCACCAGCAATCTGGGCAAGGTCTTTGTTTTGGGCCCTGGACCGGAGACCGAGGGTACCTACGAGAGCGATGTTTATGACGCAAAGATTTTCTCGCGCTGGGGGCGTGCAGAATTTCGCGGCACTGGCAATGTGGAGCTGCTCGCACGTAGCGGCAACGTTGATAATCCTGATCGTAATTGGAGCGCCTGGAAGCCCGTCGATTTAAGCAAAGGCGCGGAGATGAATGTTCCCCCTGCCCGTTATGCGCAGTGGAAAGCCGTGCTGCATGCGGGAATCACCAAGCCCAGCGTCGATTCCGTGACCCTGAACTATCTGTCGCGCAACGTTGCGCCGGAAATTGAAGACGTTTCCGTCCAGGCAGGCACGCGCTATCAGCCGATCGCAAAGTCGACGGGCCTGAATCTCGGTGCTGATTTGAGCGGTTCTTCGGGCACGCATTTTGAATCGCCGGTGCCCAGCACCCACGATCGCGATGCGATTGGAGTGAAATGGAACGCACACGATGATAACGACGATCAACTCGTCTACTCGGTCTACTACCGCGGAGACGGGGAAAATCGCTGGCTTCTGCTGAAGGACAACATCACCGACAAGGCTTATTCTTTCGATGCCAGCCTTCTGCCGGATGGTGGTTACACGATCAAGGTTGTCGCTTCGGATGCTCCGTCCCATTCGCCAGGCGAAGCATTAACTGCTTCGCGCGAGAGCCGGCGTTTCGAAGTCGATACCACACCGCCGCGGATCGAAAACCTGAACGCTGCTGTTGAAGGATCGCAGATTCACGTCCGTTTCAGAGCCGAAGATGGATTCTCGGCAATCAAGCGCGCGGAATATTCCGTGGATGCGGGCGATTGGAAGTATCTGGAGCCAGTAGGTCAGCTTTCAGACTCAAAGGTTGAAGACTACGACTTCAAGGTCGCCCTGGAATCTGCCAAAGACGCGGCGTCGGAACATGTCGTAGTCGTACGTGTCTACGATAAATACGAGAACATGGGCGCTGCCAAGTCCGTTTTGAAGGGAAAATAAGGCCTATCATCGGTCGTTAATTCGGCTCTGCGAATTCGGACATGTCCCGAAGGCCTCTTTAGCAGGGGGCGTCTGCTCCAAGACAATAAGAGGATCATGTCCTGTCCCTGTTCAGCGGCGAAATTCGCCCAGTCTATCGTCGTTGCGGCCTTGTTAGCGGTCTTGACAGCTTGCTCGGGTGTCTCGAAACCATCCAATAACAACAACGGATCGGGCGGTTCCGGAGGCTCCGGCGGGAATAACGGCGGCACTGGCAGTACCAATCTTGACTGCAACGTGATGTCGACTGGCCAGATGGCGAGTCTGAACGGATTCGTTCCTTTCTCCAGCAGCAGCTTGTGGAATACGGATATTTCTTCTGCACCTGTCGATCCCAATTCCAATTCGATCATCACCAATTGGGTTGGTTCGGTGAATGTGCATCCGGATTGGGGCAACGATCCGTCATACGGGATTCCTTACGTCGTGGTCGACGGCACACAGCCGCTGGTGAGTATCAATCTGAATGCGTATGGGGACGAAAGCGATCCTGGGCCGATGCCGGTTCCAGCGAATGCCCCGGTCGAGGGCGGATCATCCAGTACAGGAGACCGCCACGTGCTGGTCCTCGACAGCGGCAACTGCTTTCTCTACGAGATGTATAACTCGTCGGTGAATGCGGATGGCAGCTGGAACGCCGACTCGACCGCTGTCTGGGATCTGCTGGGAAGTGAGCAGCGGCCATATACGTGGACATCGGCCGACGCTGCGGGATTGCCGATCTTTCCCGGCCTCGTGCGATACGACGAAGTTGCGGCGGGAAAGATTCAGCACGCATTCCGATTCACGTTGCCCAAGACTAGCGCGGCTTTTACGCCGCCTGCATCGCACTACGCCGGCAATACGAGTAACACGACGGCACCGCCGATGGGGATGCGGCTGCGCCTGAAGTCAAGCTATGACATCTCCGGATTCTCGCCGCAGATGCAGGTGATTCTGACGGCGATGCAGCACTACGGATTGATTCTGGCAGACAACGGCAGTGCGCTCTACGTCACGGGTGTGTCCGACAGTCGTTGGGGATCGGATCTCGACTCGCTGAAGACAGTGCCGGCATCTGCGTTTGAAGTTGTCCAGATGAATCCCGTGTATACGGGATCGAACTATCCAACCGGCGCTGCGCCGACGATCAGCAGTTTTACTGCGTCTCCGACGCACATTGCATCCGGAGGGAGTGTGACGCTCTCGTGGAGTGTCAGTGGCGGAGATTATGTGATTGTTTCTCCTGGGCCAGGTGCGGTGCGGGGAGCGAGCGTGACTGTGAATCCGACGGCGACGACCACCTACACTCTCTACGCGACCAGCCAGTATGGACGTACTACCTCAACCGTCACCGTTAACGTGCCGTAGTGTAGCCCCGGACGCATTCGTCCGGGGTTGCGCGCAAAGCGCGCAATGAAGGGTGCCGATGGTGAAGCAAGAGTTGATGTGATCGATGCTGCGGACACTCGTCGCTGCGCGACTCGGGGCGGACGAATGCGTCCGCCCCTACATTAAATCACTCGGCCGCTAGATACGCGTAGCGCAGAATGAATAGCGCCGTCAGGATCCAGATGATGGGGCTGATCTCGCGAAACTTTCCCGCGGCGACTTTTACCAGCGTGTAGGAGATAAGGCCCAGGCTTAGTCCGGTCGCGATGCTGAAGGTCAGGGGCGTCGCCAGCAGTGTGACAAATGCGGGAATCGCCTCGGAGAAATCGCTCCACTCGACTCTCCCGATCGATTCGGTCATGAGTGCTCCAACCACAATCAGAGCCGGGGCCGTGGCGTATCCCGGAATCGCCGCCGCCAGAGGAGCGAAGAACGCCGCCAGCAGGAACAAAGCTGCGACAAACATGTTGCTCAATCCGGTCTTTGCACCTGCGGCCACGCCGGCTGCGCTCTCGATGTAACTCGTGACGGTGGACGTTCCCGTCAACGCGCCCAAGATGGTGCCCACGGCGTCTGAAATCAGCGCTCGTCCGACGCGCGGGATCTTGCCGTTTTGTATGAACCCACCCTGTTCACAGACTCCGACCAGCGTTCCCACATTGTCGAAGAGATCGACAAACAGAAAAACGAAAATGATCTCGAGCAAGCCCAGGTGCATAGCGCCGCGCAAATCGAGTTTCAGAAAGGTCGACGATGGATGGGGTATGGAAAAAATCGATGCGGGCCAGTTCGCCATCCCACGAAAGATTCCGATCAACGTTGTGGCCAGCACTCCAATGAGGATTGCGCCGGTGATCTTGCGTGTCATCAGAACCAGCATGATGGCCAGCCCAACACAGGCGAGTTGGGCTTCGTGATTCGCGAGGCTGCCAAGGCTCACAAACGTTGCCGGATTGGCGACGACCAGATTCGCGTTCCGCAAGCCGACGAACGCAATAAACATTCCGATCCCGCCTGCCGTCGAATGCTTCAGGCATTCGGGGATTCCATTGACGATCTGCTCGCGCACGCGGGTAACGGTCAGGATTAGAAAACATACGCCTGAAAAGAAAATCACGCCCAGCGCAGTTTGCCAGGGAATGTGCATGCCCAGACAAACGGAATATGTGAAGTACGCATTCAATGACATGCCGGGGGCCAGCGCGATGGGGTAGTTGGCGTAGAGACCCATTACGAGGGTTGCTGCTGCCGACGCAAAGCACGTGGCGAAGACGACGCCTTCGACTGGCATGCCTGCCTTCGAAAGGATTTGCGGATTCACCACAATGATGTATGCCATCGTGATGAAGGTGGTGAGACCGCCGAGGAATTCAGCACGAACCGTGGTTTGATTTTCTTTGAGGCGAAAGAAGCGTTCGATCAAGGCCGAGCCTTCATGGTCTGGGATGAAGCGGACATTCTACGGCATCGCGGCATCAGAGCAACTGAATGTTATGCGTGTTCACCACAGGGGCACAGGGGTTCACAGGGGCTTAGGCCGGATCGGCGGTGGTCGCGGTCTCGACCTCGCTGGTGATCTCGTGCAATTCGCCGGCGTTGCGCAGTTCAGGGAACCACCAGGCCCAGAGCGCGATCACCACGAGCGTCCCGACGCCCCCCAAAACGACGGCGGGAACGGTTCCAAACCACTGAGCAGTTACGCCTGACTCGAATTGCCCGAACTCGTTCGAAGTGCCGATGAAGATCATGTCGACGGCGGTGACGCGTCCGCGCATTTCGTCGGGCGTGGCCAGCTGAGTGAGCGTTGCGCGGATGATCACGCTGATCATGTCGCTGGCGCCAAGCAGGAAGAGCGCGATCAGCGAAATAGTCAGGCTGCGCGACAAGCCGAAGATGATGGTGAAGATTCCGAATCCAGCGACAGCCCACAACAAGGTGCGACCCGATTTCCCCCGCAGCGGCCAATGCGCGAGTAGTACAGCCATGACTGCAGCGCCCGCGCCAGGAGCTGTGCGTAGAAGACCCAGGCCCCATGGGCCGGTGTGGAGAATTTCGCGCGCATATACGGGCAACAGGGCGACCGCTCCACCGAGAAGAACCGCGAACAAGTCCAGCGAGATCGCACCCAATATGAGTTTCTTATTCCATATGTAGTGCAGGCCGGCGAATACGGTCTTGAACGTCATCGGTTCGCGCGGACGCGGTTTCACTTCCGGACGAATGCGGAACGACGCAATCGTGGCCCCGATAGCTGTCACCATCGCGATGACATATACCGCTTCAGGGCCGTGGAAGGCGGCATATACGATTCCGCCAAACGACGGACCCAGAATTGTCGCCGCTTGAAAGATGCTGGCATTCCAGGCGACGGCATTTGGAAAGTGCAAGGGCGGCACGAGTTGCGGCAGGATCGAGCGGCTCGCAGTGCTGTTAAACGATCGCACGATCCCAATGAGCACCAATACGACATAAATCAGTTCAATGGACGGAGCACGGCGACTCAACAGCAGAAGTAAGGCGAAACATACCGCGTATCCTCCATAACAAGCCGAGAGCACGTGCCGGCGTTCGAAGCGGTCCGACGCGTGTCCAGAGATAGGAAACAGGAGAATTCCCGGCAGAAACTGTGCCAGCCCGACAAATCCGAGATCAAGCGGGCGTTTAGTGATCTCGTAAACCTGCCACCCGACGGCGACGGCCTGCATTTCCACGGCGGAAACGATCAGAAACCGCGCGATCTGAAACAGGATGAATCCGGGATGAGTGAAGGCGACCCGTCCCGCCCGGGAGTCGGTGTTCGAAGACATGAATCTCTAATTTGACACAGAATCGTCGCGGCGTGCACAGGTGAAGACACTAACTTATGTCGAGTCAGGATTTCTCGGAGACCAGATAGATCACAACGCCGCCGACCAAGGCCAGGGCGCCGAGTGTCGGGATCAGCAGGAAGAGACTCCAGTCGAGGTTTTGGATGACGCTCGGGGCCAGGTGGAACAATCGCAAAGGCGCGACTTCGGACCACCAATTGGCCCAGCGGAGACCGTGATGATATTGCGATACGGCAAATACCACCGCTGCCAACACGCTGACGGCCCATGCGAACGTCTGCGCAACTGTGATAGGACGGCTGACTTGCACGGCGGCGGTTCTTCTGCGCTGCAGTTGCGCACGCCACCAGAGCAGATTCGAAGTCTGGGGGATATCCCGAGAAGAACTCTTTCGTGCCTGCTGAAAAGCATCGGTTACCAGAACCAGATCGCGGCAACTGGCGCAGTCTTGCACGTGCTCACGCAGTTCCGGAAGGCAACCGGCCGGCCAATGACCGTCCTTCAAGACTTGCCGGAGTTCCTTTTCGTAGGCGCACGTCCGGAAGGTCACGTCGAACTCCGATCTTCGGCCATGTGTTTTCGCAGAAGGTGAGCCATTTTCCGGCGTGCGCGAAAGAGCAAGAGACGAATACTTGTTGTTGCCAAGCCGGTGATCTCTGAGATTTCCTGGTGAGAATATCCTTCGGCATGCGCGAGCCAGAGAAGCTGCCGGTCTCGCGGACGCATGCGCGCCATCGCGGGACCGAGTGCCGCTTGCAGATCGACCTGCGAAGATATGTCCCGCGCTACCAGGAACTGGTCGGGAACCTCTTCCAGGCAACCATGCTTCGGCCTGCGCCAGTGATCGCGCAACAGATTAGTCGCGATGCGGAAAAGATAGCGACGGTAGTTGACCTCCCCACCCTCGGGTTGTTTGGCGCAAAGGAAACGCAAGTAGCTCTCCTGGAGCAGATCGTCAGCCAGGGCGGAGTTTCCAGACACTCGCACCAGGTAAGCGCGCAAGGCAGGAGCAGAGCGCTGGTAGAAGCCGGCGAACGCTTCGCGGTCCATAGGCAACTCGTCACTTCGCGATGCCGCACAGGCCTCAATGCTTGGGATGGTGTATTCCCAGTTCGTATTGCTCTCCTCGCGCTGCGATCCCGCTCCGGCTGCGGGCGGTTGTTGGTGCTTGCCCGTCATGGTCGCAGCGTAGCTTTCAATTCTGCGTTTCTTGGTTGGGCATCAGTCCCAGACGCCGCGCCAATGCCCAGGTAATTGCTGCGGAAATGATAAACCCGAGTCCCGGGGTTAACACGATGGTTCCCAGCACAAGGAGCGCGGCAGCCGCATCGGGCACACTGTAGCGCACCAGGATTAAGCCCAAACCAAGCAGCGTCATGACAACCCCAATCTGCAACGGAGTGAGCACGCGCGCCACCGGGCTGGGCACTGGCTCGTGCCGTTCGAACCCGACTGCAATGGGCGTTGCCTCCAGGAATCGCTTGCCAGCTTCCGTGCCCATGTACGTCAGCACCTCTTGCGATGTTCCGAATCGCTCAATCAGTTTTCCGTGAACGTCGGTTTGCAGTTTGAAGATGCGGTTCCAGCGGCGATTCTCGAGCAGAACGTGAGTGAGCCACAACAGCGCGCTGAGAATGCACAAGAAAACCAGGAAAGGGATGCCGTCGTTGATCAGCTCCGCTTCCACATTCGAGTTACGTGGGGCCTGCATTTGAGGCCACAGCTTGCGTTCGAGCGTCTCGCTGGGCTGTTCACCTTCGCCATGCAGGTTGTTAAAGAGGTAGAAGTCTGGATTTTGAGCGATCTCTTGATGATCTCGTAGAAAAGCCGCGAGTTCGGGATTGTTGCGTTCGACGTACTCCTGGTTGGCGAGCAGGGAAGGATCGCGCGCAACAACCTCTGCCAAGGTCGGACTCAAGCGTAGCAACTGAAGAAGCTGGTCTTGTAAGGCAGAAACGTCTTTTGGATTTGCCTGTGTGGGAGCTGCGTTTGCCCGCGGCCCCGCCGGCTTAGCGACCTGTGCCGCGCTGTTGGCGCTCATCAGTACCAGCGAAAATGAAATTGCTCCAACCAGTGTCCAAAACCAACGCCGTCCGCCCATGGATGTGTCCTCTTTCCGTCCAGCTGATCGCTTTCTAAGGACACAACGAATGACGGTGGACCTTGGTTAACAGAAAACTTGAGCTATGTTGGGCTAGGCGACGACTGGCGCGTTCGCAATTCCGGTAGTGCCAAAGACCCGGCGGTATCTCTCTACCTCCGAAGCAGGGCCCAGCGCCTTGGCGTAGTTATCCGATAGTTTCACCGCGGGCCTGCCTTCCACATCCGAAACCTTGCAGATCAGACTGATGGGATCGAATCCGGCTCCGTCGTTTGGATTGCAGCCACGGAAGTCGTTGGTAAGCAAAGTGCCCCAACCAGCACTGAAGCGGATGCGGCGCTCCGGCGTCCATCTGGCACGGTCATGAAAGTCCGGTGCGCTGCGGAAGTCTTTTGCCTGGGCGCCGGACGACAACTTTCCACTGAAATATGCATGGAGCGACAGGATCGCGTCCACATCGAGCGTATCGGAGGCGATCATCAACTTCTCGGCTGGATCTTCGCCACGCTGCTTGAGCCACTCGATATATTCGTTTCCCGCCACAAACGGATCTTTGCTGTCGACACGCTGTCCGGTCCAGTCGGCGACAAAATCTGGAGCGCCCGCGAGAAACTGAGTAGTTCCGAAGGTATCGGGCAGCATCACGAGCAGGGCGCCATCATAGGTTTGCTGCCACAGTTCGAGGACGCGGTATTGGGATGCCTTCAAGGCGACGTCATCGGGAGCGAGCGCGGCCATTACCATCGGGATTTCGTGCGCGTTGGTGCCGATGGCCTCGAGATCGTGCTTGTGGGCGAGGAAAGCATTCGAAGTGCCGATGAAATTGCTTCCCAAATTCGAGGCCATGGCGACGACTACGTACTCCTGCCACAGGAAACTGTGCCGACGTCGTGTGCCGAAATCAGCAACGCTCAATCCCGGAACGCCGCGCAGACGCTCGATCTTGTTCCACAGTTTCGTCTTGGCGCGGGCATATAGAATGTCGATGCCGAATTCGCTCAGCATCTTCAGCTGTGCGCGCGTCTTCAACTCATCGAGAATCGCCAACGAATACAGCTCCCACATCGTGGTCTCGGTCCACGAACCTTCAAAGCTGAGCTGGATTTGGCCGTCGCGCACGCGTAGCTGGTAGTCGGAGAGCCGGAAACCGTTCTCCAGCCATTCCAAAAACGCCGGCTCAAAGATTCCGCGCTTGCCATAAAAGGTGTTGCCGGCAAGCCAGACTAACTCGGACTTTCGAAAGCGTAATCCGCGCGCATGCTGCAACTGGACCTTCAACTCTTCCACATGAACCATATCGGCCATGCGTACGCTGGGATGGCGGTTAAACAGCGAAAATGTGACCCGCGTGTTGGGAAAGTGCTTCCAGATGAATTGCAGCATCAGCAACTTGTAGAAGTCGGTATCGAGCAACGAGCGGATAACCGGGTCGAGTTCCCAGTTGTGGTTATGTGCACGTTCGGCGAGGTTGATGATCATTGATGGTGAGCGGCTCTGCGCAAACAGTCTAGAGGATAAGTGATCCAGGGGAGAAATGCCGACACCCGTGGTGGGTGCTATCCAAAGCGAAATTGCCGCGTCCAACTGCTTGGTGGTGCTCGGGAATTTGTGTGTCTCCTCACTGACCCGCTGCAATTTCACATATAGAATGCACCTTACGCTTGTGAATTCCCGTCGGCCGCGCTTCCATCTAGCTCCAGTTGTGCTCTCGCTGCTGTTTTTGGTGAAGGCAGCACTTGCTGTTCCGCCGAGCATTCAAATTCCGCGAATTGAGAATCCGCCAACCTTAGCCGATTTTGAAGGCATGCGTCCGGATTCGAAAGTTTCGGGGCAAATGCTGAAAGTGAGTGGATTTGTGGTGCGCGAGCCGGCCGACGGCGCCGAGCCAACGCAAGCTACCGACGTCTACCTGGCCTACGACGAACGCAATCTCTATGCCGTCTTCATCTGCTGGGACAAAGAGCCCGACAAGATCCGCGCCCGCATGACCCGCCGAGAAGACATCTTTTCGGACGATTCCGCAGAGATCATGATCGATACCTTCGACGATGCGCGCCGCGGCTATGCCTTTGCCGCGAATCCTCTGGGCATTCAGTGGGACGCTCTTTGGACTGAGGGTTCCATCGGCAACGGGCAACCCTCTGATTACAGCGGTTTCGACCAGTCGTTTGACACGGTGTGGAATTCGGAGGGCCGACTCACGAGCCAGGGGTACATGCTGCTGATGTCGATTCCGTTCAAGAGTCTCCGTTTCCCAAGTATTGACAAGCAGCAATGGAAGATCATCCTCAACCGCGGCATTCCCCGCACGAATGAAAACATTTTCTGGCCGCGCATCTCGAATCGCATTCAAGGACGCTTTAACCAGGCCGCGACCGCGATCGGGATTGACCATATCTCGCCCGCGCGCAACATCCAACTTATTCCTTACGGCTTGCTGCGCAGTTTTCGAGACATCGACCAGCGCGATACGAACAATCCATTTTTCAACAACGGCTCGATGCAGCCGCAAGCTGGCCTTGATGCGAAGTTCATTCTGCACGACAGTTTCGTGCTCGACGCAACCATCAATCCCGACTTCAGCCAGATCGAATCCGATCAGCCGCAGATTACCGTCAACCAGCGCTTTGCGGTCTTCTTTCCCGAGAAACGCCCGTTCTTTCTGGAGAACAGCAACTACTTCACCAGCCCGATCGATCTGGTGTTCACGCGAAACATCGGTCATCCGGAGTTCGGGCTTCGCCTGACTGGAAAATCGGGCCCCTGGGCTTTGGGACTCCTCGCTACTGATGATCGTGCTCCGGGAGAGGCGTTGCCGCCGAGCGATCCGCACGCTGGAGATCGCGCCACGTTCACCATCGCGCGCGTGAACCGCGACATCTTCGATCAATCGACGATTGGAGCGATTTTCACGGACCGCGAGTTTGCCGGAGGTTACAACCGCGTCGGCGGCATCGACGGAAATTTCAAGTTGAATTCAAACTGGCGCCTGCAGGGCCAAGCGGTCATGAGCGGGACTATCGACCCGATTAGCGGGCTCAACCAAGGTGGCCTGGGTTACGAACTCGACCTCGAGCGCTCGGGACGCCAATTCAACTGGCAGTCTCAATATTTCGATTACAGCCCGGGCTTCCAGACGCTGACAGGATTCGTGAATCGCGTCGATCTCCGCCAGGAACAGATGAAAGCCAGTTACTACTTCCGGCCAGAAGGGAAATTCCTGATCTCCTACGGACCGACATTGCGGCAGTTCAACATCTGGGACCATAGCGGGACGGCTCTCGACTACTTTGCCTACCCAGGATTTCGCGTGGACATGGTGCGCGGCACTTACGTCAACTTCCATCCATTTGCATATGACGATGCGCGCGTGCGTCCGATTGATTACAGCAGCTTAACGCGCGTGACTTCGTTTGCACAGAAGTTCTGGGGAATCGAAGGCGGAACCAGTTGGTTCAAGACATTCGATCTGACTGCGTTCTTTGTGGCAGGCGGAGGAGTGAACTTTAATCCGGCCAACAGCCAGGCGCCTTCGTTTGGTCACGAAGACCAGGGAAACTTTACAGTGACGTTCCACGCGGCAGGTCGGCTACGCATCGACAACGCCTATCTGCTTGAGCATGTGCGGCAGAATAATCCGTCCCTGACCGCGGTGACCAACCATATCATTCGCAGCAAATGGAATTACCAGTTCACCCGGGATCTGTCGGCCCGGCTCATCCTGCAGTACAACGCGGTTCTGGCGAACCAGGCGATCAGTTCGCTGTCTCCGACGAAGAATTTCAATACGGATTTTCTGATCACTTACCTTATTCATCCTGGGACGGCGATTTACGTTGGCTACAACACCGACATGGGGAACCTGAACCGGGATCTGGCGGTCGATCCCGTAACGGGATTTATCCTGACGACACGCAATGGCTACATCAACGACAGCCGGCAGTTTTTTGTAAAGGCGTCGTATCTGTTCCGGTTCTGAAGATCGTTCGGAACGAATCGTGTAGCCCCGGACGCATTCGTCCGGGGTTGCGCCGCAAAGCGCGCAATGATGAAGGCCCGCAGCGGAACAGCTGTCGTCTAGATCGACACTGCCGGCACTCCTCGCTTCGCATCGGCGGGGCGGACGAATGCGTCCGCCCCTACACAACCTATCGCGCTGAAGCGCTCTTGGCTTCTAGCCGTTCGTAGACTTCCTCGGCGCGCCGCAAGGCTTCCTGAACGTTTTCACAGATGTTTTCTTCGCCGATGACTTCGGCGAACTCTGCCTGGTGGATCAGTTGCGAAGGTTGCTCGCGGGCCCCGCAGAGAATTAAGGTGCGCTTATTAGCGTGCAACTGGCGGGCGACTTCCTCGATCGCGAACAGCCCTGTGGCATCAAGCGCGGTCATATTGCGCAGACGCAGGATCACCACCGGCGGTAGTTTGTGTACGTTCTCAGTGACCGCAGAAATTTTGTCGGTCGCACCGAAGAGGAACGGTCCGTGAATACGGAAGATGGTCGCGTAGTAAGGGATGTCTTTGTCCTGCAAAATGTGCACGCGCCCGTCTTCAACATAGTCTTCGGTGACTTGCGACACGGTGGTGGTCGAGGCCACTCGACTGATGAAGAGTAGCGCGGCCAAGATCATGCCGGCTTCCACGGCGACCGTCAGATCGGCGAAGACCGTCAGTGCGAACGTCACCAGCCAGATGCTGATATCGGTCTTCGTTAGCTTGAGCAATTGGGGGATCTCGCGCCATTCGCCCATGTTGTACGCCACGATCATCAGGATGCCCGCCAGAGCTGCCATTGGTACGTAACTGACTAGCGGTGCGGCAAACAACAGAATGCACAGCAGAGTGAGCGCGTGAATCATCCCGGCGACGGGCGACTGAGCCCCCGAGCGGATATTGGTGGCCGTGCGCGCGATAGCGCCGGTGGCGGGCAGTCCGCCGAACATGGGCGAGAAGAAGTTGGCGACTCCCTGCCCGATGAGTTCGACGTTCGGATTGTGGCGGTCGTTGCTCATGCGGTCCGACACTACCGCGGACATTAGCGATTCAATCGCGCCGAGCATGGCGACGGTGAACGCAGGACCGAGGAGTCCGTGAATGAGATCCGAACGGAATTTTGGAATCTGCATGTGTGGCAGCCCGGAGGGAATTCCTCCGAAGCGCGTGCCGATGGTCTCGACTGGCAGCTTGAAAAAGTAAACAGCGCTGGTGGCGAGCAGAAGGGCGACGATTGGTCCGGGAATGCGCGGCGACAGGCTGCGGCAAATGACCAGCGTCAGCAAAGTGAAGACGGCGAGGGCCGTCGCTTCGAACGAGAGCGTGTGGAAGTTTTTGGCCAATGCTTCCATGCGCAGCCAGAACACGCCGGGAACCTTGTCGAGGTGGAGTCCGAAGAAGTCTTTGACCTGCGTGCTGGCGATGAGGATGGCGATGCCGTTGGTGAATCCGATGACGACCGGGCGCGGGATAAATTTGACCGCTGTGCCCAGGCCCGTTATGCCCATGATGACCAGCAGCACGCCCGCCATGACGGTACACATAAAAAGGCCGTCCACGCCGTGGACGGCAACGATGCCGGCCACAACGACCACGAATGCACCGGTCGGCCCGCCGATCTGCGTCTTCGAGCCGCCAAGGGCAGAGATGAGAAATCCGGTGACGATCGCGCAGTAGATCCCGGCCTGCGGTGTCAGTCCGGAGGCGATCGCGAATGCCATCGCTAGCGGCAGCGCGACCAGACCGACCGTGATGCCGGCGATCACGTCGAGTAGAAACTTGTGGCGGTCATAGGTCCTCATCAAGAGGACCGACTTCGGGAGCCAATTTTCGTTCAGGAAAGTACGCCCCATTTTTTCATTATGACAGCAATGGACGGTATCGGGTAGAGCACGAGAGTGTTATGCGGATGATGTCATCGATAAAGCTCAGCGTGATTACCAACCGCCCGCATGGCACCAACCGGAAAAGTTGGAAAACGTAGCCCCGGACGCATTCGTCCGGGGTTGCGCGCTGAAGGCGCGCAATGGAGACCGCGTGCAGCGAGGCAACAGTCGTAGCGCCCCCTGCAAGCACGCCTCGCTTTGGCTTCGGCGGGGCGGACGAATGCGTCCGCCCCTACACTAAAATCGATTTATGCAGATCCTGAGTACGGTGGGATGGTTGGCCTGCGTTGTGTATTCCACCGTCCCATTGTTCTGGTTCATGGTGCATCCGCAGGCGCATCGGTGGCGCGAGAAGGAGCGCTCGCCGTTTCGCGTGCTGGTGCCGGCGTGGTTGACGATGTGGGTGGGAATCGGCGCGGTCACTGGCCACTGGCGAAATGTCGCGTTCTACTCGACCGTTTGGAGCTGGATTCCCGCCGTATTCTTGTTTGCTATCGGAATCTTCCTCTATTCCCGCTCGGGAGCACACTTCAGCTGGGCGCAGCTCGGAGGCTTGCCCGAAGTGCGGGCCAACCATAGCGATGACCGGCTGATCACGACGGGCATTCGCGCGCGAGTGCGGCATCCGGTGTACCTGGGACATCTATGCGAGATGCTGGCCTGGAGCATCGGGACGGGATTGGTAGTGTGTTGGATCTTGACGGCATTCGCGATCGCGACCGGCGCAGTAATGATCCGGATGGAAGATGCGGAGTTGGAGAAGAGGTTTGGCGATGAGTTTCGGGTGTACCGCTTACGGGTCCCGGCCGTCCTGCCGCGAATGTGATCGTTCTCTCACCGCCGGGAACGCTCGTTTTGCTCGCGGGGCGGACGAATGCGTCCGCCCCTACACGTGCGGATATAATCCGATTTTGGCTGAAAGCTGATCGCTGACGGCTCAAAGCTCTTCATGCGCTTCGAACTTTTCATCGCTTCTCGCTACCTCCGCGCCAAAAGGCGGCAGGCGTTTATCGGCATCATCACCGGGATCTCCATCGCTGGCGTCTCCGCTGGCGTTGCTTCGCTCGTGGTGGCCCTCGCGATTAACAACGGATTCCGCCAGGATTTGCAGCAGCGGCTGCTCGGATCGACCTCGCACATCAGCCTGCAGCGCATCGCCGATGACGGGATTAGAGATTGGCCTCCGCTGATGGAGCGGCTCTCGCACGAGCCGCACGTTGTAGCGGCCGCTCCTGCGATCTTCGAACAGGTGCTGATTGCCAGTGGGCCGCGCGCCCACGGGGCACTGTTGAAGGGAATGATCCCCAGGTACGAGCGGCAGGTTGGCGATTTGTTGAATTCGGTGACTCAGGGATCGGCTGCACCGTTGGAAGAAAATGACCAAAATCCTCACCCTTCGAACGGCTCAGGGCAGGCTTTCTCCCAAAGTCAGGCAGAAGTGGGACACCCGACGAGTGAGTCGCCCGATTCTATTGAAGGCGTGCACGCCCGCGTAGCTGCGATGCCGCCGATTGTTCTGGGCAAAGACATGGCCGACAGCCTGGGAGTAACCGTCGGCTCGCCGGTGATGGTGGTTAGCCCCCAGGGAGAACTGACGCCTTACGGGATGGTGCCCAAGTACACGCGATTTAAAGTCGTGGGAATCTTCAACTCTGGGTTCTTCGACTACGACTCGAATTGGGCGTTCATCCGACTCAGTGACTCGCAGCGGCTCTTTGGCTTGGGCGATCTGATTTCCGTGATTGAGTTTAGAATCGACGACATTGACAAGGCGCCCGAGGTCTCGCGCGCATTGGAAGACGCCGCGGGCAAGGGGTTCATGGCGACGAACTGGATGGAGCAGAACAAAGCTATCTTCCGGGCGCTGCGGCTTGAGCGGCTGGTCACATTCATCACCATCGGCTTAATCGTCTTCGTGGCGGCGCTCAACATCCTTATCAGCCTGATTATGATGGTGATGGAAAAGACGAAAGACATTGCCGTCCTGATGTCGATGGGAACGCGTAAAGCCCAGGTGCGCAATGTATTTATCGCGCAGGGAGTGCTGATCGGCGTCGTCGGCACCGCAATCGGGTTGGTGCTGGGCTATGCTTTGGCCTACGCCGGAGGCCATTACCACATCATTTCACTGTCGCCAGAGGTCTACTCGATCAACTATGTGCCGTTTTCGCCACGTCTGGCCGACGGCATCTGGATCGCCATTTTTACCCTGCTCGTCTCGTTTGTGGCTACACTTTATCCGTCGTGGTCGGCTTCACGGATCCTGCCTGCCGAGGCCCTACGCTATGAATAACCGGATTTTCAAAAGCCCCTATCCCCTTTTGGATCGAAGGTGTTACTGCTGTGATTCTCATCACATGAAGCCCTTGGTTGCCGATATATGGTTTTTGTCGACCGTAAAAACGCACAGGGGTACAGGCGGGACGGTAGGTAAACATCCTTCAACCTGCAGGCGGGCAGACGGTTGGAACGAAACCTTGGCGATATGCATCTAAAGGGTGAAGATCGAATGCTGCGGGTAGAAGGTCTGAAAAAGGTTTTTCGGTCCGGCGAATCGGACCTCGTGCTCTTTGAGAATCTGTCGTTTGAGGTACAGCGAGGAGAAATGCTCGCCATCGTGGGTGAGTCCGGAGCCGGGAAGAGTACTCTTTTACACATCCTGAGCGCTCTTGATCGTGCTTCCGCAGGTGACGTATACTGCGCCAACTTGCGAATTAACTCTTTGTCCCACGACGAAGCTGCGGACTTTCGCAATCGCGAGACGGGCTTCGTATGGCAGTTTCACTATCTGCTGCCGGAATTTACGGCAGTAGAAAATGTTGCTATGCCGCTGCTGCTACGGGGGCAAACCTGGCAGCAGACGGAGTCGGAAGCTTCACGCTGGCTGCGTGAGGTCGGACTAGAGCAGCGCGCGCATCACCGCTCAGGAGAACTTTCCGGCGGCGAGCAGCAACGAGTTGCTTTAGCCCGCGCGCTCATCACCGGGCCCAAGCTGTTGCTCGCCGATGAGCCCACGGGGGACCTTGACGGACAGACTGCGGAAGCCGTTTTTGCATTGATTGCGCGTCTACATCGCGAGCACCAACTCACCTCCCTCATTGCTACGCACAACTTGTCATTTGCACGCCGTTGTCAGCGGGTTCTTCGGCTGCAGCGAGGGCGTGTAGAAGAGATTTCGCCGGAGTCGCTCCCGGCATAAGATTGGGCGACGGGGAAGATTAGAAAAGCAAGATTAGTAAGACAAACTGCAACAAAATGCTTTACGGAGCCACTATAAAGAAAGAAGAGGGGTTCCTTCAGTAACGTGATCAAAGGGGCGGAAAAGGCATTTCTCGGCTTGGGTTTCCTGGCCCTTTGATTGCATAATGTAACCGATTAGACAGGGGCCGGGTTCCAGGGAGGCCAGGTTGGCGCCAGCGGGGTCGGGAGTTACATTCTCTCCACCCGGGAAGGTCAAAGGGAAATATGTTTGAACGCTATACGGAGAAAGCCAGGCGCGTCATCTTCTTTGCACGCTACGAGGCCAGCCAGTTCGGGTCTCCTTATATCGAGACCGAACATCTTCTCCTCGGTTTGCTGCGCGAAGACAAAGCCCTGACTAATCGTTTCCTGCGTTCTCATGCGTCCGTCGAGTCGATTCGTAAACAGATTGAAGGGCACACCACCATCCGCGAGAAGGTTTCGACTTCGGTCGATCTGCCACTCAGCAACGAATGCAAGCGAGTTCTGGCGTATGCGGCGGAAGAGGCTGAGCGTTTGTCGCACCGCCACATCGGGACCGAGCACCTGCTGTTGGGACTGCTGAGGGAAGAGAAGTGCTTCGCAGCGGAGATCCTCCACGAGCGTGGACTACGGTTGTCGACCATTCGCGAGGAACTTGCCCGCACGACGCAAGAGAAGGCACAGCCGCAACGTCAGCGGGAGAGTTCGCTGCTCGCGGAATTTTCGCGCGACCTCACCCAGGCTGCTATGGATAGCCAGCTCGATCCGCTGGTGGGCCGTGAGGGCGAAGTCGATCGCGTCATTCAGATTCTCTGCCGACGGACGAAGAATAATCCGGTTCTTATTGGTGAGCCCGGCGTGGGCAAGACCGCCATCGTCGAGGGCCTCGCGCAACGCATTGCTGACGGGGAAGTCCCATCATTTTTAGCTGACAAGAGGATCCTTGCTCTCGACCTTTCGCTGATCGTTGCCGGAACAAAATATCGTGGCCAGTTCGAAGAGCGCTTGAAGACCATCATGAAGGAATTGATGGAGTCGCAGAATTCCATCATCTTTATTGATGAGCTGCATACGCTGGTCGGAGCCGGTTCGGCTGAAGGTTCGCTCGACGCCGCCAACATCCTGAAGCCTGCGCTATCGCGCGGGGAGATTCAGTGCATAGGCGCAACAACTCCCGGCGAATACCGGAAGTCGATCGAAAAAGATCGTTCGCTCGAGCGCCGCTTCCAGGCTGTGAAGGTTCCACCTCCGAACGAGGCCGACGCCGTCAAGATTCTGTTCGGGATCAAGGACCGATACGAGAAGTTCCACGCCGTCACCTACACCGACGATGCCATCAATTTTGCGGTCTCGCACTCGAACCGCTACATCCCGGACCGCTTCCTTCCGGACAAGGCCATCGACCTGGTCGACGAAGCCGGAGCGCGCGTAAAGCTGCGCCAGACTTCGTTGCCTGAAGAACTGACCGAAGTCCAGAAGCGCATCAAGTTCATCGTGCACCGAATGGAAAATGCCATCGCGAACCACGAGTTCGAGAAAGCGCGTTTCTATTCGGACGAAGAACGCAAAGAGCGCGAGAACCTGCGCGCTCTTCGCGAAAAATATCATCTCGACGAATCGTCGACCGGCGTCGTGAACCGCGAAGACATCGAAGATGTTGTCTCGCGTTGGACCGGCGTTCCGATTACGTCGATTAAAGAAGAAGAAACGCAGAAGCTGCTCCGGATTGAAGAGGAGTTGCACAAGCGGATCATCTCGCAAGACAAGTCGATCAGCGCTTTGGCTCGCGCCATCCGCCGTTCGCGTGCTGGCTTGAAGAACCCGAACCGGCCGATCGGCTCGTTCCTGTTCCTTGGACCAACCGGCGTCGGCAAGACTGAAGTCGCCCGTACCCTGGCGCAGTTCATGTTCGGCACCGAGAAGGCTCTGGTCCGCTTCGATATGTCGGAGTTCATGGAGAAGCACTCGGTCTCGAAGCTGATTGGTTCGCCTCCGGGATATGTGGGCTACGAAGAGGGTGGACAACTTACCGAACGCGTAAAGCGCGCTCCATACTCGGTTGTGCTCCTCGACGAAATCGAGAAGGCGCATCCGGATGTGTTCAACATCCTGCTGCAGGTGTTTGAAGACGGCCAGTTGACCGACGGACTCGGCAACACGGTTGACTTCAAGAACACGATCATCATCATGACGTCGAACATCGGTGCCCGGCACCTGCAGAAGCGCGAGGGCCTCGGCTTTGCTTCGACGAAGGAAAACGATATCGCCGACAAGGTCGAAGAACTCGTTAAGAACGAGGTCAAGCGGACCTTCAATCCAGAGTTCCTGAACCGCATCGACGAGATCATTATCTTCAACGCTCTGGGCGAGGGCGACCTGATTCAGATTCTCGAACTCATGGTCACGCAGCTCAACACAAACCTGGCGCAGAAGTCGATCACGGTCACGGTGGCGGACGAAGCGAAGCGCTGGATCCTCAACCAGACCCTGACCGACCGCAGCTACGGAGCGCGTCCGCTGCGTCGTGCGTTGCAAAAGTACATCGAAGACCCGTTGTCGGAAGCGCTGATCCAGGGCACGATCACGACGCGCCCCGCGTTCATCGAGGTCTTCCTCGAAGATAACAAGCTCTTCTACCGCCCGGTGGATTCGGAGAAGGCGGAGGGAGTGCTGCTGTACGAGAACTAAAGCGGTCAGCTTTCAGCCATCAGCCGTCAGCTCCAAAAGCTGGCGGCTTTTGCTTTGTGTAGGGGCGGACGCATTCGTCCGCCCCGCCGAAGCGAAGCTAGGCGTGACGGCGTCAGCGATCTTGACCACAGTCGTTCCGCTGTACGCCTTCTCATTGCGCGCTTTGCGCGCAACCCCGGACGAATGCGTCCGGGGCTACACGTTGTGAGGTACTGCGGACGTCGTCTCAATCGTCGAGACAATTCCGACGCGCAAACGGTTAAACTAATTCCAATGTCGGCGCGGAGGAGATTTTCATGCCTTGCGCGCGCACTCGTCGAAATGGCACTCGTGTGCCCGGTCGTGGCCCAGAACGCGGCTTCTGCCGTCCAGTCCACTCAAAAGATCCAGTTACTCTCGCAGAGTCCCCGCAAGGGCGTCACCTTCGATGAATTCGTCGATTCCGCGATCTTGCAGGAACGACGCCTGACAGAGCTGATGCGCAACTTCAAGCCGGTCGTCGAGACTTACATCCAACAGGAAAAGCGCGACACCGACGTTCAGACTTCGCCCAAGAATGACGATTATTTCCTGAGCCGTCTGGACCTGACTGGCGATGCTCCCGCGAATCGGGAATTCGAAAACTCGGAACACTCGAAGCTTGAGAAGGAAAAGAACCTACTCGAGAAGAAATTACTCAATGGTCAGCAGCCGTTTGCGCCGGTTGGCTTCGCACAGGCGGTCTTTCCGGACCTGAATCACTTCGACCGTCAGAACTACGCGTTCGAATTTGTGCGCTGGGAGGTTCTTGGGGAGGTCCGTTGCGTTGTCATGAATGTGAACCCGCGGGAGAATCCGGCGAATCGCGGCTTTGTCGGGCGGATCTGGGTGGAAGATCAGGACTACAACATCGTCCGCTTCACCGGAAGCTACACCTCGAAAGCGTATTCCAAACGCTCATTTCATTTCGATAGCTGGCGGTTGAATACTCTGGGCATCATGTGGATGCCCGCCTACGTTTATACCGAGGAATCGGACCCGCACGACCCTTCGAGCCGAGGTCTCTGGTTCAGGGCGCAGACTCGCATTTGGGGATACGACCTGCAACAGGCCGGCGACCATCACGAGAACACGAAGCCTCTGACGGACAATCCTGCCGGCGTTGATCCCAATCGGCACGAGACGTCGCAGGATCTGAGTCCGCGCTTAACAGTGGGCGAGGCGGCTTACACACCCGAAGACGATGTGGTCGAGCGCCTGCAAGTTGGTGGGCTCATGGCGCCCGATGGCGACGTCGACCGGATCCTGGAGACTGTCGTCAACAATCTGATGATCACCAACAATCTCGATCTTGCGGGGGTGCGTTGCCGCGTTCTGCTGACCACGCCGCTGGAGTCGTTCGTCGTCGGTCGTACGATCATGGTCAGCCGCGGTCTACTCGATGTGCTGCCCGACGAGGCCGTGTTAGCAGCAGTGTTGGCGCACGAGCTTGCTCATATTGTCTTGCATCACTCGCTCGGTGCCGAGTCGACTTCCAAGTTCGACGTGCCGTTTTCCGATCTGGAAATTTTCACCAAACTTCATTTCCGTTTCGACGATGCGAAAGAAGCAGAAGCTGACAAGAAAGGCCAGGAACTGTTTTCAAAGTCGCCATATCACGACAAGGCCGAAAACGTGGCGATCTTCATGCAAGCTCTTGAGGCTCGGTCAGCGCAGTTGCCTAACCTCGTGCGTGCCCGATTCAGCAATGATTTCGGGAGTAGTCATCTGCTCGCGATGCAAGCGCCGGCGAAGTCTCCGAAACGGCTGAGATTGGAGAAGACCGATCAGATCGCGGCGTTGCCGCTCGGCACGCGGATCAAAGTCGATCCTTGGTCTGACCGGATCGAGATGCAGAAGAGCAAGTTGCTTCCTCCGGCGTCTGCTGCAGAGAAGAGGCCGTTCGAGGTATCTCCGTTTTTTCCGTATCTCAAGCGATTGGAAGAGCAGAAGAAACCATCAGCAGGGACGCCGTAGGTTTGTGTGGGGGCGGACGCATTCGTCCGCCCCGCCGATGCGGAGCGAGGCGTGACGGCGTCGTCGATCTTGACGACAGTTGGTCCACTGCAAGCCTTCTCATTGCGCGCTTTGCGCGCAACCCCGGACAAATGCGTCCGGGGCTACACGCTTTGGGATGATTTGCCCGTCATCTTGGCTGCCGCTCGATCTTTTCTCTTCCAACTCCAGCGATAGTCGCGCCAGTCTTTCACTAACCCTTTTCGAACCGGACGGCGTCGTCGATCTTGACGACAGTTGGTCCACTACAAGCCTTCTCATTGCGCGCTTTGCGCGCAACCCCGGACGAATGCGTCCGGGGCTACACGATCAAGTGGTGGTTTTCAACCACTCGTGGCAGTCTGCCATCAGGAATTTTGAACGCTTTGTCAAAAAAATGCGCGGCGTGAAACTTCATGGTTGACCCTGTGTTGGAGCTGTGATTAGATGCCCGAATCCACGCGCGGACCCGGCCCTCCAGTCCGCCACGCCGGGTCCTTGCGACCGAGGTGAAGTATGAAGTGCAGGCTGCTTTTCGCCCTTCTCGCAGTGTCCCTTTTTGCTTTCACTCTCAGCGCCAGCGCACGCGATGTTGTCGTGCCCGCCGGCACTCTTTTGCAATGCACGCTGAACGAACCCAATTTTTCCTCGTCCTCGGTTGATGTCGGAGACCCCGTTCTCTGCCATCTGCGAGGCGTTACAGAATTCGGCCAGCAGGCATTCCCGCGCGGAAGCTACCTCGTGGGACATCTGGAAGCCTCTAAGAATCCCGGCCACTTCTTTGGCAAGGGATATCTGAAACTGCAGTTCGACCGCATCGGTGTGCCTACCGGTGATCTTCCGCTGGACGCGAAAGTGGTTTCCACTCGCGGATACAAGGTCGACAAGACCGGTGCGATCAAGGGCAAGGGGCATGCCACACGGGACGTTGTCGAATGGATGCTGCCTCCGCTGTGGCCATGGAAGGTGATCATGTTGCCGGCGCGTGGGCCGCGTCCCACGCTGAAAGGCGAGACGGTGCTGAGCCTGCGCTTGATGGATGATATCCAAATTCCGCAGCTGACCGCTTCGTCCCGGACTTACGGTCCGGGATGGCATTTCTTCGGGAATTTCCAGAACCAAAGCTTCGAGGATTCGCGCGCGAGCAACGTCCCGCAGCTGGCGGTTCGTCCAGCGGGCAACTCTTCGGTTCCGCAGGCGAGCTATGCCAGTTACGTGACTCGCAGTGTCGACTTGCCCACCAACATTCAGAGTGCGCCGGGAATGCCCGTATTCGTTCTGAATAGCGGTGCGGTGCTTTCGGTTAGTGGCTACGGCTATTCGGAAAACCGTATCACCTACACCTTAGTCGGAGGAGGATCGGGCGTCATCAGCGCCGATGACATCGATTGGACCACGACAACGAAGCTGAATAACCAGCGTGGGGTTCGTCTGACGCTCCATGGCGGACACACAACCGCGAGTACACCCGGGATGTAGCCGGCCTTGTGTAGGGCGGACGAATTCGTCCGCCCCGCCAAAGCGAAGCGAGACTTGTCGGCCGCGTCGATCTGGCCAACGGCATCCAAGCTGCCGACCGTGTCATGGCGCGCTTCGCGCGCAACCCCGGATCCTTCGACTTCGCTCAGTGCAGGCTGCATCCGGGGCTACACCTAATTCTTTGCGACCTTTCCCGCTCCGACGCAATCCCAACCACCATGAAGGTCAACATTGCCGAGAAATTCTCGAAAGTCACTGAACTCTGGAAACCTTATGTTGTCGCCGAACTAAACGGCCAGATGGTGAAGCTCGACAAAATCAAGGGAGAATTTGTCTTTCACCATCACGATAACGAGGACGAGATGTTCCTTGTCGTGAAAGGCCGCTTCCGCATGGAATTCCGCGACCGTCCGAACGAATGGATCGAAGAAGGGGAGTTCATCGTTGTCCCGCGGGGCGTCGAGCACAAGCCCATTGCCGAGGAGGAGTGCTGGTTCCTTCTCTTCGAACCGGCCGGCACCCTGAACACGGGGAATGTTGTCAATGAGCGCACGCATCAGGTGCTGGAACACGTCTGAAACCCAGTGGTCAGTAACCAGTGGCTAGGTCGATTTAGGAATTGCTGTGTACCATTCCGCTTTGTCATCCTGATGGCGCTCGTTCTATGGCGCCGGATGACCTATGCAAGTCTGCCAGCAGTGCTCATGCGGCCGGGGACTGCATAGGTCCTCCGGCCTGCAAAAAGCGCAGGCCATCAGGATGACACCGCGATGGATTACCTCAAAGTACGACTGTCCACTGATTCCCACTGACTACTAGAAACCTCCTCTGTCGAGATCACCGTGTGCTTAAATCTAGATAGATGGAGCTGACCGTCTACTCTGCCTTTTGGTGCCCTGATTGCCGCGAAGCCAAGCGCTTTCTGGCCAAGCACAATATTCCCTTTAAAGAGGTCGACATCGAGACGACACCGGGCGCTGCCGAAGAGGTAGTTCGGCGGACGGGAAAACGTGCCATCCCTCAGTTTGTGATTGATGGGCGCTGGGTGCAGCCTTACCGGGTAGGCGAGGGGTTCCTTTACGAGGAAATGTCGAAACTCCTCGGCATTGATAAGTCATAGTATCTAAAGGCATTTACGAGCCCGCAGATCCAACTCGCCATCCCCGAGTAACCCCCGTACATCCCCTTCAGTACCGTGGCCAATATCGGCTGAAAGGGCGAAGATATCGGCTCCAGGTGCTTGCCCTGCAGGCAAAACACTGCAAAGGCAAGAGCTTGGAATTGAGTACCGAGCCGCCACTTCGACACTCATGGCCGAAAATCCTATTCCGTCTGACTCCGGCAGTTCCGACCCGCTGGGTTCTCCGAGCGATCCCCAGCAGGAATCCAATATCGTTTGCGATAGCTGGCAGCAGATGATCCAGACTGTCTTAGGGGTGTTGATGCTGGTAGGGGCGGTGGCGATGGTCCACTATTATGC
>DATFQQ010000261.1:0-3610 GCA_035264195.1 Candidatus Sulfotelmatobacter sp.
GAAGATTTTGGGAACTTTGTCTCATGTGTATTCATGCCGGTCTTGGCCCAGCACACCAAGAGCTTCAACCTAGTCGATACACTCTCAGTCGGAGTCGATCGCATCCAGCGGAACTTTGAACCAATGCAGCGCCAGGTCGAGTCTTCGCGCAAACTCAGATCAGCGATGGCCAAGCGAAGCTGATCTTCTACTCCGCATTTGTTGATGGCAAACTCGACGCTCCGAAGAGCCTGCTGCCTGAGGTTCACCGTCCGTACTTCGAGCCGCAGTATCCCGAGTTCTCACCGCAAACCATGTGGAGCGTGTCGAACGCGTTCACAAGCGCATTCAAGAAGCTCGATCTGGTTCCGCAGTTCAAGGCGACGGCGAAGCTGGGCGAATTTCTCGACCAACTGCCGTCTTAACTGTTGTCGGTTCGCGAAGGCGCCCGTGAGCCGGACAATCGCAAAGAGGCAACTTCGCTTGGCAGCACACAGTAAAGGATTTCAAGTCGCGTGACCGGTCATTGACTAGTGCGTGTTGAGTTTGATTCCGAGTGTGTGCGTTAGCCACGATGTACGGTCGGATTTCGACTGTGCGTCGTTGAACTCGTGGCTCGTGAAATACCACTTCTGTTCCTTTGGGCTACCGACTGCGGTGAAGTACTCATCGGCTGACTTTCGGCTGATATACATGTCGTGCTGCGCCCATTGGAAGTAGATCTTGGCCGGGCCTGTGTTCGCCCCAAACTTCTCCGGTTCGATGGGAGCCAGCACCGCGGCTTCCTTGTCGAACTCCGCTCTCGGAGTAGTGGCGCGCTGTACCTGCTGGAAGAAGCTGTCGTCATCCCAGTCGGGAGGCACCTTCGGGAGTCCGCCCATCAGCACGAACACCTTGATCCGCTTCTCGGCAGCCGCTAGTGGCGTGCCCCAGGTCGCCCCGAGCGAGTGCCCGACGTAGCCAATCCGGTCAGGATCAACGTCCCTGCGCGAGACCAGCACATCAACTGCGCGCCGAAGATCAATCACCATCTGAATGTATCCGTCGCGTTCAGATTCAGCCTGTTTCCCTTTTGCTGGTGGAGGCACGTCTGGCCGCCAGTAGGGCGCGTCGATCATGATTCCAATGGCACCGAGTTGCGCCATCTCTACTGCTTCGGACAAGAACTCTCCTTTATTTCCCTGTCCCCAATGCATGTAGACGACGGCTGGGAATTGCCCCTTACCCGGCGGGACCACCAAATATCCTGGCACGCGCCCGCCCTTTGGAGAATCGTAAGAAATTTCAGATACAGTAACGCCGGCTGCTGGATTTTCTGGCTTGCCGATCGTGAGAGTGAGCGGCTTGGTTGCGTCATACGCAAAGATTTTGCTGGCATCGGCCGGGGGGGCCTGGGCCGCTGTCGACGCACAAATCGCCAGCACGCTCGAAAATACTACGGGCGCAGCTCTCATTTTTCACCGCCTATCTTGCTGATTCAGCTAACCGGCTCCTGCGCGTAACGCTCGTTATCGTTATCCGTCTCCAGTCGACCTCTCAAGATGCTTCTTCTCCTGGCCGTTCTAAAGATTCAGACTAGCCGGTGATTACTGCGGAAAGGACTATAGCGCTTTTCAGGAAGCAGAAGCGAGCTGTCTGAGCGAATCGCTAAACCCGCTCACAAGGAGGCAAACATGTTTCAAGAATTGATGCTGCTGCTTGCGCAGCGCACATTACTGCTCATGCTCTCTCGGGTCGGCGCCGATGAGATGCGGATCAACGTCATTCCTCAACGAGTGAAGTCGCCAGACGCAGATCAGAACGATGCGCTGCTCATTCCGCTAAGCATTAGCGGGACGCCCAGGGAACTCGATGAGGCACTGCCGGCACACCTCGTGGAGTTCGTCGGAGCTCATCTGGGACTCTCCAGCACTCTCAAGAGCGTGAAGGAAAAAATGGATGTCGCAACGAAGGCGGCCAGGGAGGCTGCGCGCAAGACGTCGGCCACAAAGTCCCCAACCGTCGCCTGTGAAGTGCTGTCAAGCGCGGAAACAGTTGCTGCGGCCGCCCAACCCGACGCGTCAGGTTTAACTGTTGCGCCGCCCGAACACCTTTCCGGGAATCTCGTTGGTGACGCACCCACGAAGTGAACCGCTAATCTTGGCCGTTAGCAGGTGCGCTCACTTGGCTTTCCTAACAGCAGCCATGCCTTCCCTGAATCGCCTCCCAGCCTTCCCGCACAATGATGGGCAGCATCGATTCGAACCTGAATAGGTGAACCAAATTACTCAGAATTTTCCTTATGCAGCTAGAGGCTTTGACCGGCACAGATCCAAGGGAGAGCGAAAGATGATGGTGGAGCATGTACACGTGCACAGCGGAGGACAGGCTATCGTTGGACCCGTCACAGGTAATTGGCAGCCCTAAGAACCATTAATGAAGAGCAACTCTAACCAGCAACGAATAACTACGAAGCGGGGCTGGTTGCGAAATGGCAATGTGCCAAGAGACTTGAGCAATGCCCGCCCGTGTGGCGCGAGAACACGCTCAGGCGGCGAATGTAGAGCGCCTGCGATGTCCAACGGCCGCTGTCGAATGCATGAAGGGGCTAGCACCGGTCCGCGAACTCGGGAGGGACCAACGCTCGAGGCGTGCGCGTTGGAAGCATGGATTTTATTCGGCGGAAGCGCAAGCTCAACGCCGGCTCACTCGAGATCTGGTCAAGGCGAATCTGGAGTTTCTTAATCGGCTGTAAAATCGATGCGCCTTCTCGCGGTGCATGGGGTTCATTCACGCAATTTCCGGAAGCTACCCCTCCCCTACCCAGGGCTCGCTGCCACGTTCTCGAGCCGGGACTTGGAAGCTACGGTTGAAGTGCACGCGCTTTGGCAGCGGCTCATTCACAAGGAATCCTGCATCGCGATCTCAAGCCGGAGAACATCTTCATCACGCGCGATGGCCTCATCAAGATCCTGGACTTTGGACTGGCTAAGTTAACGCAGCCCGAGTTTCCGCCGTTGGTGGGTTATCTGCGACCGTGGACGCCGCGACCGGCCGTGGTGATCTGATCGGGACGCTCGGCTACATGTCGCCCGAGCAACTGCGCGGGGACAATGTCGATGCGCGTTCCGATTTGTTCAGCTTTGGCGCCATGCTGTATGAGGTGGTTAGCGGACGCCGTGCGTTCAAAGGCAACACCACGGCTGACACGATCAAGGCGATCCTCAGGGAAGATCCGGCAGACCTCACTGCGACCACGCCCGATGTGCCGCCGATGCTCGAGCGCATGGTGCGTCACTGCCTGGAAAAAGATCCAGCGGCTTCCAGTCCGCCCGCGACGTCGCCTTTGATCTGGAGTCGCTGTCAAGTATATCTGCTCCGCAACCGCTCCCGGCCGCTACTTCTAAGAAAGGGCGGTCCTGGTTTATTCGAACGCTGCTCGGCTTTACAGCGGTTCTGCTTGGTTTCGGAGGTTGGGGCGCTGCGCCTGACCAGCGCCCATCGCTCTGCACCAACCTATCTACCGCTAACCTTTGCACGCGAATCCGTGAACTCTGCGCGGTTCACTCCCGATCGCCACACTGTGATCTACAGTTCCGCTCGGGTTGGCGGCGAGGAAGAACTGTTCTCGGTTACGCCAGAGAGCTTGCTT
>DATFQQ010000262.1:0-7352 GCA_035264195.1 Candidatus Sulfotelmatobacter sp.
CATGGTGCCTTATAGTATCCAGTGGCTGATGCGGGTGAAACCTGCGTGGTTCCTCCACGACCTGCTCAAACTGTTCGACTTACTTCACCAGAATCTAACAGGACCTTTGGAGGTTGCTGCAGCTGACCAATCGGCTTGGTAACGGAGACGCCGATGCCCAATCTACAACTCGGGGACGGCAAAGCACCGGCAACGAGGTAAACGTCACTACGCAATCGTGGTCGTCGACTGTGTCACTGCAGGACAAGTGCATGTCACTTCCAGACAAGTGTCCGGGGAAGGGTGGGAGTACCCTGTCTCGCACCGATGTGCGGATACCGAATGGCGAAGAAACACCGGCAAGTTTCACCATGAAGGGTCCCGACGGGAGGAGCTATGAAGCGCTTTCAGGGGTTAGCCTTAGTGGGAGCAGTCTTGTTCACGTTGAGCAGCACTGCGTTTCCTCAGGGGTCGTCCAGTTCACTGCAGGGCACGGTGACCGACCCCAGCGGAAGCGCGATTCCCGGTGCCGTTGTCGTGCTGGCGAATACCGCATCAAAATTTGAGCGGTCCCTGGCGACCGGACCGCAAGGAGAGTACCGGCTTCTCGCAGTGCCTCCAGGCACCTATACGTTGACTGTAACCGCGAAAGGCTTTTCCCGGTACATCCAAACCGGGCTGGAGTTGCTGGTGAACACGCCGGCGACGGCGAATGTTCTACTTAAAGTGGGGACGGCGACAGAGAACGTTACCGTCACTGGCGAGGCTCCGGCATTAAATATGGTCGATGCTTCGATCGGAAATCCCTTCGATGAAACGCAAGTGAAGCAAATTCCGCTGGACGCTCGCAATGTGCCCGACTTGCTCACTCTGCAGGCAGGCGTCGCTTATACCGGCAATCGTCCGGACATGGATAGCCAGACCTATAAGGACCAGGACACACGCAGTGGTGCGGTGAATGGCGCACGCAGCGACCAGAGCAACATTACTCTTGACGGCGTCGACGTCAACGACCTCGCCAACGGCTATGCGTTTACTTCGGTGCTGCCGGTAACGTTGGATTCCGTTCAGGAATTCCGCGTGACCACCACCAATTACAACGCGGACCAGGGAGATGGGTCAGGCGCCCAAGTCGCTTTGGTAACCAAGAGCGGCACAAACACCATTCACGGATCCGCATATGAATATCATCGCAACACGTACACCAGCGCCAGTGATTATTTCCTGAAAGCACCACCAAAGCTCATCAGGAACATTTTCGGCCTGTCGGTAGGCGGTCCGATAAAGAAAGATCGCGCCTTCTTCTTTGCCAATTACGAGGGCACCCGGCGACGCGAAGCGACCAGCGTGGTACGAAACATCCCCACCCCATCTTTCCTCGATGGTGTGATCCAATACCAGTGTGCGGATGCAGTCGCATGCCCCAACAGCGGAAGTGTGTTGGGTGTGAGCGGCAAGAGCTATTCCTACCAGCCTGGATACTACGCACTCGGACCAAACGAGATCGGCCAATTTGATCCCGGCAGTCCTCAGGGGATCAAGGGGGTCAACACCGCCCTCCTCAACAATTACTTCAAGCCGACCTTTGGCAATTTCGTTCCTACCGAAACCACTGTGGGTGATGGTCTCAACTACTCCGGATACCGTTTTGCAGCTCCAATCAAACTCGACAACAACGCCTACATCCTTCGACTGGACTACCATCTTACGGCCAATGGCAAGCACACCCTGTTTTGGCGCGGGGCATTGCAGAATGTCTTCAATCCTGAGGAGCCCTTCCTGCCCTTCTCCGGTGCAACGCCAGAGCATACGTTAACTGATCACAGCAAGGGCATGGCGGTGGGTTACATCGCGATCCTAAGTCCCACGCTCGTCAACTCATTCCATTACGGATTCACCCGCCAGAGTGTTAGCGACGGCGGCAATTCAGATACGAAGGGCTGGAACATCTTCTATACCCTCGATCAGGGCGTCAGCTACAGCCGCAATTTCCAGCTTCCGGTACATAATTTTGTCGATGACCTTTCCTGGACTCGAGGGAGCCACACATTCCAATTCGGCGGCAATCTCGGTATTGCTCGCGATCCCCGCTTGAGTTATCAACATTCCTGGAACACAGCTTTGGGAGCGACGTTCTGGATGGCGCCGGTGGGTTTCGCCAACACCGGCGGGCAAAGTCCCTTGGATCCCGTCAACTACACCGGAGATCCCAACCACCCGAGCGGAGCACCCGAACCCGCCTCGAGCACACAGTATGACTACCCAATGCTCGGTTTGCTCGGCATGGTTTCGGATGTCAAAGCAAACATTAACTACGACCGCCAGGGGAACACCTTGCCTGAGGGAACCCCGATCAGGCGGAACTACGGGTTGAACTGGTACGAGTTTTATGGTCAGGACTCGTGGCGGATTAAGCGTAATTTGACCGTCACGTATGGTCTGCGCTGGTCGCTATTTCCACCGCCGTGGGAAGTCAATGGGTTCCAGGCGTCTCCGACTTTCGATCTCGGGAAATACTTCAACCAGAATGCCCAGAACATGAAGAACGGCTTGGGATATGCAGACGCCCCGCTGGTCTCATTCATCCTGGGAGGACCAGCGAATCATGGAACCGGGTTGTATCAGTTCGAAAAAAGTGATTTCTCGCCACGCATCTCCTTTGCATACTCTCCTCATCCGGTGGGTGGCTGGCTCAGAAAGCTTGTCGGAGATGGTGACAAAACCGTGATTCGCGGAGGGTTTGGCCGAGTATACGACCGTGCCGGCATGCAACTGATCAACACCTTTGACGCGAACGCTCCTGGCGGCCTGGGTGCGACCGTGCAGAATCCCTGCTGCCTCCCGGGCGTTACCGACGCCGCCGATGTCCCACGCGTGACAAACATCAACACCGTGCCCGTCAGCTACCTGACTGCTCAGTTACCCGGCGGGGTTCTGCCGCCCGGGCAGTTCCCGCAGACGCCAAATTCCGCCGGGGAAGCGATCACTTGGGGCGTCGACCAGTCGCTCAAGACGCCTTATGCCTACACGATCGATTTTTCGATTGGCCGCGACTTGTCCAAACAATTTTCGCTGCAGATATCGTACGTCGGGCGGCTGGGCCGAAACCTGTTAACGCAGCGCGATCTGGCTCAGCCCCTTGACCTAGTGGATCCTAAGTCGAAAGTGGACTATTACGCCGCCGCGACGGCTCTTTCGAAATTGTCGCGAAACGGCGTCCCCGTCAACCAAGTCACTGCAAACTCGGTTGGCTCCACGGCCGCGTTTTGGCAGAACTTGATCATGCCGCAAGGATCGTCGCAGCCCGGCCTGGCGTCTGGCCAATCCTTTGTTCTGCCCTCGGGAGGCACCACCAACGACGTCGTCCAGGCGGTCTACGCTCTGTACACATCGGCGGACACCTATGCTGGGGATGAGGTCGTGGGCTTAGCCAATGTGGACATCTATTACGCGCTTTACGACACCGCGGCGAACTACTATTTCTTCAAGGGCAAGCCCGGTGAGCTGTTGAACAACCAGTTAACGAGCATGTACGCATGGAGTACAGTCGGCGAATCGAACTATAACGGGCTGCAGGTAAATCTGACGAAGAGAGCCAGCCACGGCGTTCAGTTCGACCTGAACTATACGTATTCGAAGTCGATCGACATTACTTCGGGAGCGGCGCGGCTTGGTTTCAGCCCGAGCGACAACATCGGGGCGCCGGGAAGCAGGCTGGTGAATGCCTTCGATCCCCGCGGCAATCGCGGAGTTTCGGATTTTGATACGACGCATCAGATCAATGCTAACTGGATCGTGGAACTGCCATTCGGCCGAGGCAAACACTTCGCGACGAATGCTGGGGGTGCAACCGACGCGATTATAGGAGGCTGGCAACTTTCAGGCCTGGCCCGTTGGACCACCGGATTCCCCTTCACGGTCGACAACGGCCAGTTCTGGCCTACCAACTGGGACGAACAAGGTAGCGCAACGCTCGTCGCTAAGCTGAAGACCGGTGCCTTCAAACAGCCGGACAGCAACGTCAGTGTTTTTGCCAATCCTACCGACGCGCTGAACAATGGATTTAGTCACACCTTCCCCGGAGGCAGCGGCTCACGAAATGTTCTTCGCGGGCAAGGGTATGCTGGGTTGGATATGAGCCTGAGCAAACGCTGGAAACTTCCTTTCGAAGGCCACAGCCTGCAGTTTCGGTGGGAAGTTTTTAACGTTCCAAACCTGCATCGCTTTAACGTTATGGCAGGGCTGGGCGATGGCGCTCCCTCGCTTCAGCAACTGCCGCAAGCGTTCGGTGACTATACCGGGTTGCTTACTCAACCACGCGTAATGCAGTTCGCCTTAAGGTACGAATTCTGAGGAATGCTCCACACCCGCAACACAGGTAGAGTGATGGCCTCCGCACAGGATGTTCTATCAGAGGAGAGCCCTGACAAAATGACGACCCTCGCACGCAAGCTGCGGCTCATAGACTACTTCGCGCTTGGCTTTGGCGTAATGGTGGGCACCGCGTGGCTGGTCGTGATGGACGACATTCTGAAGCGCGGTGGGCCTCTGGGCGCAATTTTGGGGTTTACCGCTGGTGCACTGATCCTGCTGCCGATCGGCTATGTCTACGGCCAACTAGTCAAGGCGATTCCTGATGCGGCGGGCGAGGCGGCGTATGTCGCCAGGTTTTTCCCTCCGTCAGTCAGCTTCGCCACCGGTTGGATGATGTTCCTGAGTTATTTCCTGACTTGTCCCTTTGAGGCTTTGGCGGCGGGCAGAATCAGCGGCTACCTGTTCCCGTCGCTGAACACCATCGAACTGTACCGGCTGGGCGGATACCCCGTGTATCTCCCCCATATGCTTCTCGGGTTGAATCTGACGATATTGCTGACCTGGCTCAATTACCGGGGCATTCAGGCCAGCGCGCGGTTGAGCAAGACGGCTACGTTCACATTCCTGTCGCTAGTCGTCATATTTGCATTGGCAGGAGCGCGGCACGGTTCTGTTTCCAATTTTTATCCCATGTTCAGCCACACGCCGCTCCTGTCGATATTACTGGTGTGGCAGGTGGTCCCGTGGCTGGTCTCGGGTTTTGAGTCGGTCGGGAAGGTTGCCGAAGAAGCCAGTCCCGGTTTCGCACGCCGGGATTTCTCCACCGCCATTCTGATGACTATCTTTTCCGGTCTCGTTTTCTTCCTGGTCGTGATCGCGGCAGTTGCTTTTGTAGCTCCGTGGCAGAGCTTGAACAGCAACCAGCAATTCCCGACCGCAGTGGCTTTCGAGCGCGCCCTGCACGCCCATTGGATCGTTGTCCTTATCATGGGCTCGGCACTTGTTGCCCTGGTGCAGGCCTTTAACGCAAATATCGTCGCCTCGTCCCGTCTGCTGTTTGCCATGTCTCGCCGGAACCTATTGAATCCGCGTATGAGCCGGGTTCACCCGCAGAATCAGACGCCATCGACGGCAGTCATCGCCGTTGGAATTGCGACGGCGCTGACCATTTTTCTGGGCGAAGCCTTGCTGGTGCCCATTCTGGAAGTAGGAGCCGTAAGTGCGGCCGTAGCGTGGATGGCTGCCTGCGCCTCGTACTACAAGATGAAGCCGCGCGGGCTAGGCCGTGCGGCAGCCGTTTTCGGTCTGCTCGTAACATCAGTGATGATCCTGGTGAAACTGATTCCGTGGGTGCCCGGCCACTTCACCTGGCACGAGTGGGTGGCGCTCGCAATCTGGGGGATTCTGGGTGCTAACGTCCGGGCCACCCGTCGGCGTACTCCTCTACCCGAACCCCGAATTGAAATGGCGAATGCCGAAAGCTAGCAAAGTCTGTGGTGGCCGGATGGGAGCAGCGATCTAATCACAGAGCCATGACCGATTACTCCAAATGCAGCTTTTTGCTGGAGACTCGATAGCCATTCTGGGCGAGCAGATTCACCGGGGTTGTAGACTACTTACTATCTGCTGCCGCGGTAATCCTCGCATCAAAGTCGCCATCTTAGACAAAGAGAGTTCGGATTCGGCGCTTGGTGTCGAAACGATGGTTGTCTGACCATCTGCGACAGCAGAAATCGTTTCGTTAGTTTGCTCTGGAATAGGGAAACTCGGGCACTTCCGAGTGCATGAAAATGCGCGCGCGCCCGTCAAGGGTGCCGCTCTGGCCTCGCGTCATTGTTTGAGCACGAAAGGCGCGCGGAGAAACTCCAAACTGTTTCTTGAACGAATGGCTGAAGTGAGCCGCGTCGCTGAAACCCCAGAAAAACGCGATGTCAGTGATGGTCCTTTCACGGAACCTGGGGTTTACCAGATCGTTCAGGCATCGCTCCAGTCGCCTCACTCGGATGTAATCTCCCATCGTATTACCCGTTACGGAAAACAGGCGATGTACGTGGCGCACGGAGACTCCCATGGCTGACGCGACCTGGACGGGGCCCAGCGCTGGTTCCGAGATATGAGAGTCGATGAAACGAAGGATCCGTCCGCTCAATTCCGAACCACGTTGAATTGGAGGGTCGTCCCCGCCAAAGAAAGCCGCAAGGGCCTCAAAGTAAGCGTCCAGTGAGGTCGCGACTTGCTCCTCTTTCAACCATTCTGCTTCATCGAAGAGCGCCACGGACAGATGGTGCAGCGACGCTCCCATCCCGCCTTTTCCGCAAATCTTCTGTGCGACGGGGATCTGGCGAGTGCGCAGGTGCTTCTCGAGCCTCCAGCGAGGCACACGGAGATAGAGCCTTACACAGTCGGTGCCGCAACTGGACGACCACGGACTCCCCGAATCGATCAGCGCACTGTCGCCAGGCTTGAGAAGCAGATCTGTCCCATTTTGCAGGTAACGCCGAACACCCGCGATCTGCGTGATCACGATACAAGAGCGGTTTTCAGTATTTGACGTGTCGAGGGGCCACTTCGAAAAAGAAAGTGGACTAGACGAGAATCGTGTCAGCGGTAAGTCGCCAACATGCCGGACTTCGATAGAACCGTGAAACGGGGACCTCGGGAGCCGAATTCGGCAATCCCCGCAGATCTGCTGTGCGTTCCATTGCCAAGCATCGACGCGGTCCCCAGCCGGTAACAGGTCCGTTGAAAACAGCTGTGACATTTATATCCCCCAAGACCCCATGTCACTGGGCCCTCCCACTGCGCATCCTGCAGAAGCTGTTGGGGCGCAACCTAACACACAAGGCAACAGAGGTTCAAGATCAATCTCGAAATGCAACACTGCAGTACGCCGACGGAGGGATTTCCAGTTGACTGACGTTAACGCATTATAAAAGGGCGCCCCTTTAGAGTAGGTTGTCATCGTCCGAATGATCACCTACAAAAAGGAGCACCCTTGTGAACAATGAAAAGTATATTGGCCTCGATGTTCACCAAGCGACGATCTCAGTAGCCGTGTT
>DATFQQ010000263.1:0-3866 GCA_035264195.1 Candidatus Sulfotelmatobacter sp.
AGGACTGCTGGCAGGCAGTCTGCAGTTCGTCGCCGATGCGGATGTCTTTGCCTTCGCGGACCGATTGCGTTTCGGTGTCGATGCGGCGTTCGTTGATGCGCTGGACGCAGTAGGTGCACTTTTCCATGACGCCGCGGCTGCGCACGCTGACGTCGGGATTGCGCATCATCTTGTATTGCTGCGTCTCCCAATCCTGGAAGAGCAAGAAGTTGAAGTGACGCACTTTGTACGGACAGTTGTTTGAGCAATAGCGCGTGCCCACGCAACGGTTGTAAACCATGTCGTTCAGGCCTTCGGTCGTGTGACTGGTGGCACCAACCGGGCAAACGACTTCGCAGGGCGCGTTCTCGCACTGCATACATGGGACAGGCTGGAAGTAAGCTTTCGGGTTATCGCGGTCGCCTTCGTAATAGACGTCGACGCGAATCCAGTGCATGTGGCGACCAAGCAGCGTCTGCTCGTGGCCGACGACGGCGATGTTGTTTTCCGACTGGCAGGCGAGGATGCAATTGTTGCATCCGACACATTTGTTGAGGTCGATCGCCATGCCCCACTGGTACTGCTTCTCTTCGTAGAGAAAGTTCGGATAGAGCGTAACGTCCCTTGGAACTTCCGGCTCCTCTTCGTGCGCGAAGTTCGGATTCTTCTTGTATTCCTCGAGTGTTGCTTCGCGAACAAGGGGACGCGTATTGCCGTCGGGGGTTTCCATGGACTGCATGCCCTGCGTGGAGGCTAGCTGATAGATGTCGCCGGTCTTGCGGATCTGCACGCCACTGGCGGTCCACAAATTGGTTGTGGTACGGAATTCGTAGGCGTCGAAACCTTGTCCCGTACCTACGCGGCCGGCGCGCGTGCGGCCGTAGCCAAGCGTGATGGTGACGGAGTTGTCCGGATGTCCGGCTTGAATCCAGATGGCGCCTTTGGTTTTTTTACCGTTCAGCTCAAGCTCGACCACGTCTTTGGTTTGCAAGCCAAGCCGACTCGCCATTTTCGGACCGACCAGGATCGCGTTGTCCCAGGTCAGCTTCGACAGCGGCTTGGGAAGCTCCTGCAACCAGCCGTTGTTGGAAAACTGGCCACCCCAGATAGTGGGATCGCGGCGGATGTTGAGCTCGATGGCGTTGGGGTCAGAAGCAACGGAAGACGCGCCCGCATCGACACTTGTCTTCGCGGTTAGAGACTTTGGTGCGAAAGCGGTCCCCTCGACCCATCCGTCGTGAAGCGACTTGCGCCAGAACTGTTCAAAGTCCGCACCGGCATGCTGCTTTTGCCAATAAGAACGGACGAGATCATAACCCGAGGCATCGGATTGGCCGGAGAGCAACGCCACGAATTCGATAGCGCTCTTGCCGTTATAAAGAGGAGCGATCAGCGGCTGAATGATGCTGACTGTGCCGTCGTAGGCGCAGGCGTCGCTCCAGGATTCGAGTTCGTGCGTGGCGGAAACGTGCCACTGGCAGAGTTCGGCGGTTTCATCCTGGTAGAGACCGTGGTGAACACGGAGTGGAACCTTGCCGCTCTTCATTACTTCGGCGAAGCTCAGATCAGCGGGAGCGTCATAGACCGGATTGCCGCCGAGAATGATCAGGAGATCGACCTTGCCGGCATTCATGTCGGCGACGAGGTCCTTCAGCGATTCGGTTTGATTGACCGGGTTCGCGTCGACCGGGTCGGTATAGAAAACCGTCCTGCCGACATTCATCAAACCATAGTTGATTGCATGCGCGAGCGCGTGCACCGCTGGCGGCTGGTGATCGCCAGCGATAACAATGCTTGCGCCCTCATGCTTCCAGAGATCCGGAATGAGGAATCCAGGAAGGCCGGACGTGTGGCCCGCTCCCATCACGGCCCCCCGGGGCGCGTTTACGATGTGATCGGCTAGATTGCGCGCAACGGCAGGAACCTCATTTGCCCTCACAGGCCACCGATGATCCGCCTTCGCGCCCGTTGAACTCGGCGTGCTCTCGATGACATACAAGCGGTTCATGTTGCCACTGTCGGGGCTGCGGCGAGAGGCAAAGTCTCGGATGTAGCGCGTATTCCCTGGATATCCGGCGTAGAGGAAGTCCGCATCGAGCGAAACGACGACATCCGCCCTCGAGAAGTCATAGCGCGTTTCCACTGGCTGACCGAAAGCCATCTTCGCGCCTTCGAGTACGCTGTCGCGGTTGACCGGCTCGTAGACATGCCACTTCGCCTGCGGATACATCTTCAGGAAATTCCGGATCTGATCGGCAAGCGTGGGCGAAGAAATCGTCGTTGTCAGAATGCGGATGCCAGCGCCCTGCAGCGATTTCTGCGCGCTCAGCGGTCCACGGATCGCTGAAAGAAATCCTTGCCACGAGCGAACGTCGCCCATCGAGTTCACGGTCTGCGAGCGATCGGGATCGTAAAGACCGAGCAGCGAGGCTTGCGCAAAGATGTCGGTGCCACCCATCGACGCTGGGTGTTTGTCATTGCCTTCAATCTTGGTCGGGCGACCGAGGTGACTTTCAACCAGCAGAGGATTGGCGTAGCCACCGAGCGTCATTGCCGTGGCGTAATACATCGGACGGCCGGGGATCACGTTTTCCGGTTGGCGAACGTACGGGACGATCGGCTCAAGCGGCATTTTGACGCATCCGGTCATGCCCGCAAGGCCGAGCGATGCGCCCATGACTTTCAGGAATCCGCGGCGCGAGGCTTTGTCAAGCCATTCTGATGCGCCCTTGGGAAATTCCCGCTGCAAAGCTTCTTGGAAGGCCGAGCTTCCGGCGAGCTCTTCGAGCGAGCGCCAATATTGCGGACCTGTTTTTTCGGCCGCGTCGTGCGCGGTGGCGGCGTCGATCTTTTCGCGGACAGTCGCGAGGTCCAGCTTTTTGCTGGGGCAAACGTCTTCGCGGGTCTTAATCTGAATCAGCCCGTCGTTATGTTTTTCGTCGTTCGTCATCCGTATTGTCGAATTCCGATTGTGTCGTCGCTTACCGATGGCAAGTGCTGCAACTGGTGATGTCACTCAGGCTGACCTGCCCGTCGGAAGTTTTCAGCTTTCCGACCCGAACCTGGTATTTAGTGATCAGGTAGGCACCGAGCGAACCTTGATCGGTGAAAGTGCGCCCATCCACGCTAACTGGATTGCTGCTCGCCGGCTGCTGATAACGCATGTTGAACACCTGATCGCGAGGTCGAAGATTCTTGCCGGGGTCGCGATGACAACTCAGGCACCACTCCATCTGGAGCGATGCATATTGATACATATAAGGCATCTGGTCGACTGGGCCGTGACAGGTATTGCAGCCGACTCCTTTGGTGACGTGGATGCTGTGATTGAAGTAGACAAAGTCGGGCAACTGATTAACACGCGTCCACTGCAGCGATTCGCCGGAACGGTAGCTGGCGCGGACAGGCTCTAGCAGCGAGGCATTCTTCGTCCAGATCTGCGAGTGGCAATTCATGCACGTCTTGGTTGGAGGAATACCCGCGAAACTCGAAACTTCGACTGATGTGTGGCAGTAGCGGCAATCGATGCCGAGTCCGGTGACATGATGCTGATGACTGAAGGGAACCGGTTGCGGCTTACGCACGCCCTCGTAAGTTACGTAGGGAGACCCTTGCACGATGTAGGCGACACATCCCAATGCGGCAACGATGAACACTGCGCCGAAAATAGTGGCGCGGGACAGCGAGTTCGTGCTGCGATGAAAGATCTGCGACATTCTCTTATGAGATCTGGCTTGAAGAGACCCAGCGGAGCATTTGCGTTGATCCGCGTACTAATGCGTTAGTTTTGGTTCCGAGTGAGAAAACCACCCACAGAGGTTTTCGTTGTGTCTGCGAAACTGGAAATTATAAATATTTCTGCAGGCTTTGTCGCGTGATTTTGAAAA
>DATFQQ010000264.1:0-10445 GCA_035264195.1 Candidatus Sulfotelmatobacter sp.
AGCTCGGGAAGAAAGGAGCCGAACATGTTGATTATAGGTTGCGATTATCACCCGGGTTTCCAACAAATAGCGTACGTGGATAGCGAAACGGGAGAGTTCCAGGAGATTTAGCGAAAGCATGTTACAAGCTCGACATGCTGCGCTGGATTTCCAACCTGGGAGGCCTGCTGATCATGATGGGGCACCAAGCCCGCTCGGAAGCGCTGTTCTACTACTTTCGTCTGGACGATCAGATTCCTGAGACCCATCTGCTGCGACTGATCGACAAACACATCAGTTTTGAGTTTGTACGGCAGCAACTCAAAGACTGCTACAGCGCTAGCGGTCGACCGTCGATCGATCCTGAACTGCTGCTGCGCATTCTTCTGATCGGCTATTTGTACGGCATCAGCAGCGAGCGCAGGCTGGTGGAAGAGTTGCGCATGCATCTGGCGTGGCGGTGGTTCACCGGGTTGGGGTTCGATCAGGAGGTTCCCCATCACTCGACGTTCTCCAAGAACCGGCACGGACGGTTTCAGGAGTCGAAACTATTCGAGCAGTTGTTTGAACAGATCGTGCGGCAGTGCGTCGACGTAGGATTGGTGCAGGGCAAGCACCTGTCGGTCGATGGCAGCTTCATCGAGGCCAACGCGGCCAAGGAAAGCCGCATTCCACGTGAGCAACTGGCGGAAGCAGCTGAGGTACATCAGACCGTGCGTCAGTATCTGAAGGAAGTAGAAGAGCAGAACCCAGTGGAGGAGCTGGTGCACGAGCAGGGTCAAGTGTCGACGACCGATCCCGATTCCACCTATGCCACCAAGGGCGGCACGCCGCCACGGTTGGGATACTACGACAACTATTTAGTGGATAACGACAGCTGTGTGATCGTGGGCGTGCAAGCCACAGCAGCCCGCATGAGTCAGGAGACAGTGGCGGCGCAAGACATGCTGACCCGCTTCGCGCAATGGCGAGGACGAGAGCCGTCGTCGGTAGTTGCCGATGCCACATACGGCAACGGAGAGTTTCTACAATGGCTACTGGATCGCGGTATCACGCCTTATATGCGTACACGAGATAGTGCTCTGAGAAAGAACAATCCCGGCTATGGCCCTGAGCGATTTACCTATCAACCCGAGAGCAACAGCTACCGTTGTCCGGCAGGACAACAACTGAACTATGTCGGCTTGAATGTTCGCAATCGTGCTCATGCTTATATTGGCAGTGCGAAACGCTGCGGTGCCTGTTCACAAAAAGCACAATGCACGACTGGGCGTTACAAGTATCTGGCTATTCACATCCATGAGTCAGCACGACAACGTGCCCGGGAGTTGGCCAATACACCAGAGTTTTCTAAGGCACAACGACAGCGCAAGAAAGTCGAGGCTTTGTTCGCGGAGCTGAAGAATCATATCGGGCTGCGCCGCTTGCGCCTGCGACGGCTGAAGTTTGTGCGCGAGCAGTTCTTCTTTGCCGCGGCTGCACAGAACATCAAGCGACTCGTGCGTTTCCTAAGCCCGCCAACAGTCCCGCAGGTTCTCACCACCTAGAAACGAAAAGGAAGCGAACACTCTCAACGCACCACCCCAGCAGGACGAAATCGGTCCACGCACCCCGAGTTTTTCAACACCCACAGGCGTTAACACTCATTGACCTCGGCACGCTGGTAATTGCTGTTTAGCTTTCAGGATTCATGGGCAGCGTCATACCAATCGTCCGGCGGAAGCGACAGGTCCCAAATGTTCTCCGGTATCTCTAAAGCGATTCCGCACCTCGAGGGTCGCTCCGCATCAACATGAACGACCTTCGCGTTAGCACGCATACCCGTTAAGGCGACCTGAACCCTGATTTTCAACTCAATGCGCAGTGGAAGGCTAGAAGAGATCAATGCTCCATGCCGGTTAACGACAATCGTTTCTCCATCGCAGGTCAAAGGTTTACTGAGACCATGAACCAAAATCACAATCTTTAGGGGAACACGAGTGCTTCTTCTTCGGGAATCCGTGGGAATGCGAGCATCCGACATACGCCGCTCCATTGGTTCTAGAATCATAGTTCTAGGGGAACGTGGGCACCAGTGGCCGCAAGATGCGACCCGATTAGCGACCGACGCTACGCCGAAGTCGCAGCAGTTGTTACAAGGCGTAGCACTCATTGACCGAGATAATGAGTTCCATGAGTTGGGTCTGAAATGAAACGGTCCAACCAATGAGCCAATCGACATCGGTTGAGTAACGAAACGGAGCGTACACACCTGGCGTGATCATCGCAACTCGCCGAGTTCGACGCGGAGCTTTTGCGTGGCACGAAGCAAAGTGTTCTTAACAGTGTTTTCCTTAGTCTCCAATAGCGACGCCACGGTACTCAATTTCAAACCCTCATAGTGTTTCAGCTCAAAAACCATCCGTTCCATGGCCGAGAGTTGCAACAACGCTCTGCTTACTCTCTCGCGCAGTCCATGTCCGCTCGGCGAACGCTCCTGAACAATGCCCGTCCGCAGGTCGCGATTATGCGGCGCCGGCTGCTCATTTACACCATCGGTCGAAACCTCCACGCTCACAGCCAACTTCAGCCGGGTCCGGTGCAGGCGATCCAGACACCGATTGACTACAATCCGATACAACCACATATAAAACGAACATTCGAATAGGAAGTGTGGCAGATTTCGATACGCGTGGAGGAACACGTCTTGGTAGATCTCCTGAGCCTCTTCGCGTGAGCCGGTCAAGTGCAGCGCCAACCCCAGAACTGGCCGGTCATAGTGCCGCACCAGTTCCTCGAACGCCTTGATGTCTCCGTTCTGTGCCTCACGCACCAATACGGTGTCATCGACTTGGCTTGCGTACTGTGCTGCGAGGCTTTGCCCGGTGCTGCTCATGCCGTTACCTAACCTGAGGTTCCTGCGGAACGAATCGATCTGCTAGCTACTGGTCGTCACGATTCAGCCAAAGCACTGCAAAGTCATCTTCTCTCGGCCCGGGGCTGACAAAATCCGCCACTGCACCGAGCAGAGAAAAAAGCTTGTCCGTGGCTGATGAATACGGCGCATTTTTCGCCGCCAGAATCAGCCGCTCTGTCCCGAATTCCGAGCCCAGCGGATTCCGGGATTCCATGATCCCGTCGGAAAACGACAGAAGTGAGTCGCCCGCGTCTATCCGGATCCGCCCCGCACCGTACTCAGCCTCGGGCACGGCTCCAAGGATCGGCCCGCCGATGTGCAGAGGTTCTACTGTGCCTGACTGCCGCATCATCAGCGACGGCGGGTGCCCTGCATTGCAGTACCTGATCTCATCGCTCTGGAGGTCAAGCGAAGCCAGAAACAGGCTGGTCAGCGGCGCAAATTCTGTGCTGCAAAGTTCTCGGTTGATCGCCGACACCGCAGCGGCCGGCTCATTCCCGTTAATTGAGACCCGAATGAGACCGACCACATACGTAAACCACATTCCGGCCTTTAATCCCTTGCCTGCGATGTCGCCCAGCGCGAAGACCAGTCTCGATCCACGGTCGAACACACTGAGAAAATCACCCGACATGTGCTGGACTGGGAACAGTTCGCCGGCTAGGGTATAAGATCCACGACGCAGGTAACGCGGCCCGCAGAGCCGCCGCTGCATTTGCGCCGCTTCGAAGACGGTGCGGCGGAGTTCGTCCTGCTGATGGCGCAAATCGGACGACTCATCTGCCTGTGCGGAACTACGGTCTCCGTCCGTGATCCCCCAGCCCGCCCGATCCACTCCGCCTGTCAGTTCCCAGCGATCCTCTCCCGGTCCGCACATCGTCAGTTCTGTAGCCGTTTGCATCGTCAATCCTTTGCTAGCCAACAAACTTGTATCCCGTACCGTGAACTGTCAGAAAGAAATGGGGTTCATCTGGTTTCGCTTCAAGCTTCTGCCGCAGGCGGACGATATGTGCATCTACCGTACGAGTGGTCGGGAAACGGTCGTATCCCCACACCGCCTCCAACAACTGGTCGCGCGAAATCGCCTCGCCCGGGTGGCACAGGAAATACTTGAGTAGGTCGAACTCTTTCGAAGAAATATCGAGAGGTTTGCCTTTCCGATTGACCTGGCAGGTCCGCAGATCCACCTCCACGTCGCCGAAGGTGTAGCGCTCCTTGTCTTTGGGCACCGGCTGCGCGCGCCGCAGCACCGCTTTCACACGCGCCAGCAATTCGCGGATCGAAAACGGTTTGGTCACGTAGTCGTCCGCGCCCAACTCCAGTCCCACTACCTTGTCCACCTCCTGCCCGCGTGCAGTTAACATGATGATCGGCACCGAGGGACGCTTTGTCTTCAGTTGCTTGCACACGTCCAGCCCGCTCATCCGTGGCATCATTACGTCGAGGATTACCAGATCCGGAGACTCCGCGAGTGCGCGCTCCAGCCCTGCAACTCCATCGGCCGCAGTGAGTACCTGATAGCCCTCAAATTCAAAGTTGTCGCGCAGCCCTGACACCATCGCCGGTTCATCTTCGACAATCAGAATTTTCGTCATCCCTGCTATCTCCAATGCTGTATTCATGCGGTGGCCACCGTACCATCGTGGCTTGGTTGCACGGGAATACTGATCGTGAACTTGCTTCCGCGCCCGGGCACGCTCTCCACTTGCACATCGCCTCCATGCGCATGCACGATGTGATGAACCAGCGACAAACCAAGTCCGCTACCTTTGGTGTTGTGCACCAGCGGATCGCCCACCCGGTAAAACTTCTCAAAGATCTTCTCCTGCTCCTGCGGCGGAATGCCTATCCCGTGGTCCACCACCTCGAGCTTCACCGAGCCATTATCCCGGTAGAGATTCACGCCCACATACTTCTGGTCCTGGGAATATTTCAAAGCGTTGTTTACGAGGTTCACCAGCGATCGCGCCATTGCCTCGCGATCCACTTTTAACGCCGGAACCGGATCGATCTTCTCCTCCAGTGTGAATCCCTGCTGCTCAATCTGGTAACGGTAGGACTCCATTGTGTTTGCAACCAGTTCTCGAAGATCAGTATCGCGGAACTCATACTCCTTCCGCCCCGCTTCGATCCGGGAGAAATCCAGAATGTTGTTGATCAACGACGTGAGCCGCTCGCTCTCCTTGCGGATAATCTGGTAGTACTCCTGATATTTATCTGGACTCTTCACCCGGCCCATTTCAAGCGTCTCCGCGTACAGTCGGATAAGCGCCAATGGCGTTCGCAACTCGTGCGATACATTCGACACGAAATCAGACTTGACCCGAGCCAGCGCAATCTCTTTGCTCACATTCCGGTAAGTCAATGCCAAACCTCCAGCTAGGAGCAGTGAGAGCGCCCCCAGAATCCCGTAGCTGGTCAGCGCGAAATGCTTCCCCATCGCGGCCAGCGTGGTCCCGCGCATCTTCATCGCCAACACCAAGCCCGGAAACGCCCCCTCCATGTTGCGCTCCACCTCCGGTTCGCCCCCATCCCAACCTGCCGATGCCGCAATTGCCGAGGATTCCATTCTGGGGTGGATCATCATCACCGCATGGCTCCTTTCTCTGGGGGAGTCGGACGCGTTCAAATTCATTACCCTGTCCATCACTTCAGGGAAGAATTGGTCGCGCAGATATTCCGCATCGAACACCACGCCACCAACGTACTTCTGGTCCCCACCTCCCACTTTCCCGCGAAACATCGCAAACGACTCGTAAACGTGCTTGTCCCCGCGCTGCACCCAGTTCGACTCGAAGTAATAGTGCTTGCCCTTTTTCTCGCCCATCTCGATTTCTTTGTTCATTTCGTCGAAGGCTACGTTCATCCACTTGTCGATCATCCGATTCAGGTTGTTGCTTTCGGTCTGGAAGCTCGGGTCGCCTTGCCTGTTCGGCTGAGATCGGAAAATCAATCCGCTCTCCGGGTAGTACAGAAAGACGTGGGCCGCGTAGGGATGATGGGCGAGGATACGATCCAAATCGACGCTGGTCGCCTTCTCGTCTTTCGCCAGCTCCAGCCGCACATCGTCCACCATCGCGTACGCCTTCTCGTTGATCTGCTTTTCGGAGATGACCAGCACTTGGCTGAAGTCTCGCTGAATGGCCGCCTCTACCGCGCGGTCGCGCTGGATCGACCATAGATAATGAATGCTCACAGCAATGAGAGCAGCTACCGGCAGCACCACCGCCAGTTCCAGCGTGAGCAGCAACCGGGTTCGCTCATTCCAACGCTGGGCAAAGTTCATCGGTGGTCTCCCAAGTCCCAATCCATTGTGTAACCGCCAATTCAAAATACTCAAAGCTGCCGGTGCAGCTGTTAAATGAGGGTAAAAAATCGTAAAAAGTTGTGAACTCCGCGGTCATGCGACCAGACGATGGGTGGACCAGTTTCCCATTCCCCCGGGGAATTGAGTGTAATCGAGATGTTTCAACAGCTACGCCGAAGGACTTGTTGGGTGTGGTGATACGGTCTTCCCCTCTGGACTCACTAAGTCAGACGCACCATAGTGCTGCTCAAGGTAGAGGACGAGAACAAGAAAAACGAAAAGAGTGATGTCGTAACGCCAGCGCACTGAGGTGTTCCACTGGAGTACTTTCACGATTACCCCACGCCAAAGTGAGGCCACCGAGGGTCTTCATTCTGTGCTTCTGCTCCCATAACAGGAGACAGGTGAGAATGGCGATAGCACTCAAGAAAGTTGTTCCGTTCCTTGTTCTCGACCATTGGGTGCTGCTCAAACCTGCCAGAAAAGCTGCAACACATATCCGACCGATGAAGGAAGCGATAAGACCAAACCAGTGTTCCATTCGTGCCATGTCCTTCATGTGATCTGTCCCCCTCTCCCTGATAGGAAATCTCGCTCGTCGGCCCGCCACAAATTGTAGCTGGCTAAGGTCACGCTATCAGGCGATAGCGCTTCTCGAGACCGGGTTCTGAGCGTAATGGGGGGGATTATTACGCCAGCCGACCAAGGCGACGAGGCAAGAACGGCTCTCGGAAGGCCCTCGGCTCGTCGTCGAACTAGCGGCTCACATATAGTCGTAGTCCTGCTTTTTCGGATTCCACGTCATCCGAAACTTTTGATGGGTAATCCTTCCCCACAGCTTCAAACAGGAAAATGATCGTATCAATCGACAAAAAGTAGAGATATCGTGCGCGTTCTCGGTCAGAGGTCACAAAAATACCGTCCAGACCATCTTCCAAGAAAAGCGGTTCGAAGATGTAGCTGTGCACGAACTGGTCGCACAAAAACTTGACGCTCTTTTGCGCCTTCTCCCTTGCCGACAGATCGTACATGCGGTCGAGGTGGTGCCAGTTTAGCCTGTGAACTGGTTTGCCGTTCCACCTAAAACGCTCAACTCGAACAACACTAGCCCCCCTAGACTGAGAAAGCTTCTTCGCCTCAAGCAGCTTACGCAGCATGTAGAAACCCATCATCACAGATTGCTCCAACCCCGCAAATGACGGCTGAAGCCAGCGCTTTGAGTCTTGCGGCGACGAAGCCCCCTCGCCTCTTTCAACAGAGCATCTTTCCAATAGCTTGATTCCCAAATCATCTGGCGGGTTGTGGGCAATAGTCCCCATAGTAGTACGAGTCCCAAGTGACGTCCTCCGAGAAAATCAAGCGACAAGTAGTCAGTTAACGTTGACAGGCGTTTACACTCATTGAACCTTGGCAAGGGATTTCGCGCCGTACTGCCGTGCAGATGTCATCGGGGTGCCGCAAAAGTCCGCCACCGAACGAACGTTAACTTCGCCCGACCGCTGGGCCTATTGCAGGCATAGGTAAAGAGGACCTACTTGACCCGATTGGTTATTCCTCCCGCAGCGCAACCATTGGGTCTACCCTCGCCGCACGACGCGCCGGAATTACGCAGGCGGCTAATGCGATCACTATCAGAACGACGGCGACCACCACGAACGTCATCGGATCGTGAACCGCGACGCCGAAGACAAGGCTCGACACGGCTTTGCCCAGCGCGAGTCCACCAACCAGGCCGATGACAACGCCCGCCAGCACCATCTTCATGCCTTCATGAACAATGAGGTTTAACACGCGCGCCGGCGTCGCGCCTAAGGCCATTCTCAAGCCGATCTCGCGGGTACGCTGGTTTACAGAATAGGCCAGCACGCCGTAAATGCCGATCGCCGTGATGACCAGCGCGACCACTGCAAACGTTGTCAGCAACACGGTGTTCAGGCGCGGCTGCGCTGCACTGTTCGACAGCCACTGATCCATCGTATTCACGTTGGCGAGAGCCAAGCTTGCGTCCATTTTCGCGATCCGTTGTCGAATGCTCGGCAGCAGCGCCTCGGGCGATCCATCCGCCCGGACGACAACATCCATCAACGGCCACGAGCCACGCTGGGGAATCGCATAGTACAAGGTCGGCGTCTGCTGATTCAGGACCTGGTCGCGCACGTCCCCAACTACCCCAACAATCGTGAACGCGATCTCCGGCTTGGCGCTGGGCCGCAGAGCCTTACCGATCGGATCGGCGTCGCCGAAGAATTTCTGCGCCGTCGACTGGCTGACGATCATGACCAATTGCGATGTTTTTACGTCCGCGTCGTTGAATACACGCCCTCGCAACAACGGGATTCGCATTGTGTCGAAGTAGCCGTTGCTCACGCTGCGCCAGTCAATCGGCACAGCTGTACCCGGAGGCAGGACCGATGCCTCACTTGTGATCATGGGATGGCGGGCGTAGTTTCCAGCACCGAACGGGATGCCGCTGCTGACTGCCACGCCGCGCACGCCGGGGATCGATTGCAGCTCTTCGATCAGCGTGTGATAGAACTGCGGTCCCTTGTCCGCCAGCGGGTATTGAGCGACAGGCGGGGCGAGTTGGAATGTGATCAGGGCTCGCGGATCGAATCCGAGCCGCACGTGCTGCAGATTGGCAAGACTCTGAATCAGAAGGCTGGCGCCAATCAGCAGGATCGCGGCGAGCGCCACTTCGGCGGCCGCTAAGCCATCGCGGAGCCAGCCACGAATGCCGCCCGTCGAACCGCGCCCTGCCTCTTTCAAGGTCTCGTTCGTCTTCACCGAAGCAATGCGCAAGGCTGGCGCCAGCCCGAACAGTACGCCAGTCGCTACTGTCAGAGCGAAGCAGAACCACAACACTGTCGCGTCGATGCCGACATCCGGAATGGGCAGCGTGCCAACCGGCAAAGAACGTGTGAGCGCACGAACAGCGGCCCAGCCAGCGAGTAGTCCTGCACCTCCGCCAACACCCGAGAGCACGACGCTCTCCACGAGCAACTGCCGAATCAGACGGATTCTGGTGGCACCCAGTGCCGTCCGCACGGCCATCTCTTTTTGGCGGGTAGCGGCGCGCGACAGTAACAGATTGGCAATATTGGCGCACGCAATCAGTAGCACGAACACCACCGCCACCAGCAAGACAATGAGCCCGGTCTTTAACTCGGGAGTGACGAACGTGTCAAAAAGACTTATGAGATGGATGCCCCAATATTTGACCTCGGGATATTGCTGCCCAATGCGTAGCGAGATCGTATCCATCTCAGCCTGCGCTCGAGATGGACTCACTCCCGGCTTCAGGCGCCCGAAGACCGTAATCACATGGTTCAGGCGAAGTTCCTTGCTGGGATCGATGGTCAGCGGTTCATAGAGGTCGCCGCCGGTAATCAGTTTCATCGAGGCAGGCTCGATGCCCACTACGGTCGTGGGTACGCCGTCGAGCAGGATTGTGCGTCCGACGAGATTTCGGTCCGCGGCAAAACGCCGCTTCCATAGCCCTTCGCCGATCATAACGACCGCCGCGGCCCCAGGCTTTTCCTCGTCAGCATCGAAGCTCCGACCCAGAAGCGGCCTCGTACCGAGAACCTGGTCGAGCACCGGGCTGATGCGATTTCCGCTCAATTGCTCTGGCTCGCCGTTGCCGGTCAAGGTGAACGTGGCATAGCCGACTCCGGCAATCTGCTCGAACGCTTGCTGCTGCTCGCGCCAGGAGAGAAAGTTCAGCACCGACGCCGCAAAGACCGGCAGATTGAGCTTGTCGTTTTTCTCGGCCACCTGCACGATCCGGTCTGGCTGCGAGTAGGGCAGCGAGCGGATCAATACCGCGTTCACCACGGTGAAGATAGTGGCATTCGCGGCAATCGCGATCGCAACCGTAAGAACCACCGCCGCGGTAAACAGCGGCGCCCGTGTCATCATGCGAAACGCGTAGCGAGTGTCGCTCCAGATGGTGTCATCGGCAAACATGCGTGGTTGGACGGGCGTGGGATCAAAATGATATCGGCCGTTTGTCGCATTTCGATGAGCTTCACATCAGCACATTCGGATGATGAGTGTAATCGAGATGTTTCGCCAGTTACGTAATGGGGCGCAAATAGTGCGAGAGCGAATCGCCATGAAGCACAAGGCGACGCTCTTTATGCCGGTTGATGGCATCCTTCCGACTTCACTACGCGCTTAGTCGAAGCGGGATGCCGGATCAACATCTGTGGGGGGCGGATCGGTCTTGGCACAAGATTCCCGCCGCAGTTTGGGCAAATGCCA
>DATFQQ010000265.1:0-3835 GCA_035264195.1 Candidatus Sulfotelmatobacter sp.
GGACTCGCGTATAGAACTGCTGCATTGCGCGGTAGTTCGTCCGTCGTCCGTAGTACTGGTAATGGCCGCGGAGCTTGGCGTTCAGGGTTTTCTGTTGCTCGCTCACAGGATCGTGACGGTGCCGTTGGCACCATTCCCAGACTGCCTTCAGCCCTCTAGCGAGCCGCTTGGCAACTGTCTTCACGTGCACTGTGAACTTCCCCCTTCGGCTGCGGGCGCATATGTGCACAAATCCCAAGAAATTGAAGGTTGCCGGTTTCTTTCCCTGCTTCCTTGCATTCTTGTCTGCATATCGCCCAAATTCAATCAGCCGCGTCTTCTCCGGGTGCAGAGTCAAACCATATTTCTCGAACCGCTTCGGTAACACTTTAAGCACCTTTTCCGCATCCTCCTTGTGTTGGAAACACAAGATGGCATCGTCGGCGAAACGGATCTCGTATGCTTCCCCTCTCAACCGGGGCTTCACTTCGCTCTCGAACCACTCGTCGAGCAGGTTGGTAGAGATGAGTCTTGACGACGGTAGCCTGTGCGGAGCCTAGCGGTCGTGAGCGCTTTCGCGCCGACGCCTCACCGAGTAGGCATGGTCTCTTGTTCTCGTCGCCCCAAGCAGAACCCGGCGTGCAGTTTCCCCGCACCGGGCTCCCCAGATGACATTGGCGAAAATAAGCATGGGTCAGACCGTGGGGTGGAGGTTTTGTGCAAACCTACTAGGATTCTATCAACCTACTAGGATTCTATCGACAGTGTTCAGGCCTGCTACTTACTCTGCCATCGCCGCACAACTTTTCAGGCTGAACACTGGCGATAGAATCGGTTGAGCGAAGCCGCCGCAGAGACTATGTGTTTTGAATGGCGAGTGGGTTTGGATTTGTAGGGTCAAAAGCGGGTCATGGCGGACTGACTCGAGCAGGAATGGATGTCGCGGCTACTCTGGGGCAGCCAGTTAGCGAAGAGACGAAGCACATCTCCAGCCGGGCATGGGCGATAGCAGCACACTGCTGCCCTGGCAAAAATGGCCTGAAGCGAGAGTGGTTGAGTCCGGGCAATGCGAATTCCAGTCATGAAGAGTTCTCCGGTTGCGCTGCGTTGGCCAGCCAGATGGACAGTCGTGTCGGGGAAAGTACTTCAATCACTCGCATAATACCCCGATGGCAGTGTTGGCAGAGGTTGACAACGGCAGTGGTCACCTGTCGCGGCAAGCTCACCTGCAAGTATTCTCGGGACAGATTTAAGAAAATCTTTCGCTGACGATTGGCGAGCATACCGAAGTAACGGATGCGTACAAAACCCGGGGGCAGAACATGCAACAGGAAGCGGCGGAGAAACTCATCGGCGTCCAGAGTCATGGTCCGACTTTGGTATCCATGGGCATAATCTCGCCAACGAAAGGTGATCTTGCCGTTGGCCATGGAAAGCAAGCGGGAGTTGGCAATGGCGATGCGATGGGTGTAGCGAGAGAGATAAGCCAAGACTTGCGCAGGTCCGGCGAAGGGTCGCTTGGCATAGACGACCCATTTGCGCTGGGCAGCGGTGCGCAGTAGAGCGGCAAAGACAGGCGGCGATTGTAGAGGGGTCAGTTGTCCGGCGAGAGTGAGCTTGTGCTTGTGAGAAGCTTGTTCGAGCGCATCGAGGAACTTTCCACGAAAGACTACAGCGAGTACTTTGACGGGCAAAAAGAACTTGTGTCCGCAGGGAATCCATCGCCGATGATCTGGGGAGAGCCCACCCCCTGGGACCACACAATGGAGGTGGGGATGATGTCGGAGTGTCTGACCCCAAGTATGGAGAACCGCCAGAAAGCCGATCTTAGCGCCGAGGTGCTGGGGATCAGCGGCGATCTCCAGTAGGGTCTCGGCCGCAGCTCGAAACAGCAAGCCATAAACCAGAGCTTTGTTCTGTAAGGCCAAGGGAGCCAAGACGTGGGGCAGGGTGAAGACGACATGATAGTAGGGTACGGGCAGCAGTTCGGCGGAACGTTCCGCCAACCAAGTCTGCCGTGCTGCGGCTTGGCATTTGGGACAATGCCGATTCAAACACGAGTTGTAGGAGATGGCTCGCTGTCCGCAACTATCACACTGCTCGACGTGCCCGCCGAGCGCAGCCGTACGGCAGGCGACAATGGCGCGCAGCACTTTCAGGTGCAGAGCGGTCAGCCAGCGGGGATGCTGTTTTACGAAAGCTGTGCCATAGGTCCGAACAATGTCGGCCACCTCCAGAGGAGGCCGAATCATTTTTCGGAAGGCTTTTTGGTTAAATTCAAACTATCCAGAGGACTGGCCGTAGCCCGCAGGTGATATTGAGATACGTGGAGGTAGCGGGCCGTAGTTTTCAGGCTGCGATGCCCCAACAGAATCTGGATGGTACGTAGATCGGTGCCCGACTCCAACAGGTGCGTCGCAAAGCTGTGACGAAGGGAGTGGGGCGAGACGTGCTTGGTAATTCCGGCGCGGCGGACGGCATTGTGAAACACGGCGAAGACGTCGTTGCCGCTGATTGGTTGGTCAGGTGGTTCTCCGGGAAAGAGCCATTGCTTAGGTTTCGCGTGTAGCCAGTACTGGCGCAAGGTGTCCAGCAAAACCGGGGACAACATGACCACGCGATCCTTGTTTCCTTTCCCTTGAACGGTGATGGTCATCCGTGCCGAGTCGATGTCACTGACTCGCAAGCGGGCCACCTCGGAGCGCCGCAAGCCAGTGGCGTAGATGGTCATCAACAGGGCCCGGCTTTTGAGGTGCAGAGGTGCGGAAAGTATGCGTGTCACTTCCTCCTTGCTGAGGATCAGAGGAAGTCGCTGCTGGTGGCGTGGAAAGGGGATGTCCTGCAGCAGAAAGGAACGCTTCAAAGTCTTTGCATAGAAGAAGCGCAGGGCACAGACGATCTGCTTGTAAGTTGACCACGCCAGCTTCTTTTGCTGAATCAGGAACAGTTGGTACTGACGAATGTGCTCGGCTCCGAGCTGATCGGGCGGGCGATGAAAGTGTTGGGCGAATGCGGCGACGTGCAGGAGATACAATCGAATAGTTCCAGCGGAGTAGTTTCGCCGCTGGAGCTCTTCCAGCATGCGCTGGCGAAGTTGGGTCATCATAACGCCTCCTAAGCGTGATGACCCAATTTACGCCTGAGTGACTCGTGGTTTTTCTGCCGCAAAGCGGCTTCGTTCAACAGGCGATAACACTCAAAACCCGTCGGTGAGTGACATCGTGATGTTTCACCGGATCTAGCGCGGCGACTCGGCGAATATCAGGTACTCACGTTCCTGGGACAGTATCAGGCGGTGTTTTGTGAACGCCAGGTCGATCATTCGCAAAACTTCGCCTTCTAGCCCTTGACCTGTTCTATCGTTGTAATTGAGAAAGCGCATAATACGCCCGTATAAGAAGCCAACTGCCTCCCCAAGTCGGCCGGATGGGACTGAGAATATCCCGCCGAATTTTGGAGGAAAGTAGCCAACTAAAAAGATGCCGCCAGGACGAAGCACTCGGCGCACTTCGTCTAGAACACGCTGAGGTTCGGGAAAGTGGCGCCACGCGCCCATGCACGTAACCACATTGAAACAAGCGGGGCCGAAAGGAAGCGCAGCCGCATCAGCTTGGATGAGTCGAATAGTTGTGGTGGACTGGTTCAGTCGACGGAGCGATTCAAAAGAAAAATCCAACCCTGTAACGCAGAAATCTTGCTCTTCCAACCGACGGCTGAGAGCGCCCGTTCCGCAAGCGAAATCGAGAACCTGGATTTGATGCTCGGCGCCAAATCGTTTGCTCACAGCAGCTGTCATCGTCCGAATGTGTGGCAAATGATCTGTAAACAGCAATTCATAGAACGGGGAAACCCGATC
>DATFQQ010000266.1:0-13359 GCA_035264195.1 Candidatus Sulfotelmatobacter sp.
TCGCGCATCTCCAATAAAAGGCTGGTCTTCCTGCACACACACTAACGGAGAACTGCGGCTGTTCACGCCAGTCCGAATCGCTGTTCTTCCAAAACGCTGTCACATTCTGAGGCTGTATGGCAGGAGCATTTCGCAAAAATCTCTCGTCAATTCTCAATCCCATTCCTCGCCAGTTCGTTTCCCGGCGCTACAGCATAGCGATCGCTTGTTCCCTGCTCGCTGTCATCCTTCGGTGGCTGCTTGATCCTGCCCTGGGACACGTTGCCTTTTACGTCACGATTCACATCGTAGTCGCTTACTGTGCCATTACGTGCGGATACGCACCTGCAATCGTCACCGCTCTCATCGGTTTTGCCGGAATCCTGTACTGGTTCGTCGACCCACGGCACTCGCTCGCTGCGTTCCGGCCTTCCGAGATTCACGGAGTCGTTGGCTTCTTCCTGTTGACCATTGTTCTTATCGCACTCGGAGAAGCGGTTCGCAGCAAGCACCTACGGCTGAACCATACTGTGGAGGCGCTGACCCACGAGGTAGCCGAAAGGCAACATGCTCAACAGGAGCTTCGTGCTGCGCACGACGAACTCGAACAGCGTGTTGAGGCTCGCACTCGTGAACTCTCACAGGCTCTGACGCGCCTCGAAACGGAAATAGCGAATCGCAAACATTCGGAGGAACAATTCCGACACCTTTCTTTGCGGCTTATGACGCTGCAAGATGAAGAGCGGCGCCGCATTGCCCGCGAGTTACATGACACCTGCGGACAGACGCTCGCAGCAATGAAGATGTCTATTGCACTCATCCGCCAACTGGATAAGGCTCGCCCGGAACTGCAAGCCTTGGTCGATGACCTCAACGCGCTGGCCGATGAGGCTTTGCAGGAGGTTCGCACTACCTCTTATTTGCTGCACCCGCCGTTGCTTGATGAAGCGGGCATCGCCTCGGCCGCTCGCTGGTTCCTGGAAGGCTTCGCCCGCCGCAGCGGAATTGACGTTGAGGTCGACATTCCCCAGAAGATGGAACGTCCTGGTCGAAACTGTGAACTCGTTCTCTTCCGCGTGCTGCAAGAGAGCCTGACCAACGTGCATCGCCACTCGGGCGCATCAGTCGCGTCGGTTCGGTTACAACCGGACAAGGGCTATGTCCAACTCGAGATCAGCGACAATGGTAAGGGCATTCCGCAGGACCGCCTGAATAACTTGTCGAAGACTCGCAACAGCACGGGCGTCGGAATCGCCGGGATGCGCGAGCGCGTCCGCGAACTCGGGGGTGAACTGGAAATCCGCTCCGCAGGAAGTGGAACGACTCTTCGCGCGTCTCTTCCCATCTCGGACTCTATCCGTTCGGCAGATTCGCACTCGCCGACAGAAGCACAACTTTCGAGCCTTTCCTGAGATCAGCCCAACGAACAACTAGCAGGCAAAGCAACCTTGGTCGACTGCGCCTGTCAAACAGAGGCCAGAAGCTGGGAACCGAACCAACCATCACGCTCGTCCGCGAATTGAAGACTGAAACTCGATATGAGGATTTCTATGAAAGCTCCTTCCACGGCCTTTTCATGAGACCTCAACACGTCCCAATGCTTATCATCCTGAGATGCCGCGTTGTAGCGGCGAGGGATCTGTGCACTTTGCTGGCGGCATCGGCACTGCCCGACGAGTCCATAGGTCCTCCGTCCGCAAAAAGCGCGGACTTCAGGATGACACCATGCGTGCGTCCTCGGCGGAACGGTGGCCCGCCTTTCCTAGCAAGTTCTTTAACGCTGGTACAAAGCGCTAAGCCGCGATGCCCGCCGCAGCTGCAGCCTTCGGCAGCAGGCCGTATCCCAAATCCACGCCTTGCTGCACACTCACAATGTATTCATGAATGTCGATCGGATGTGTTCCCCCAGTGAACAGGTGCTTGAACAGGTCTGACAGATGCTCGATTACATTGTGATGCTCATCCATGTCACAATCCAAGAGCACGCTTTTCGTGCCCCCAGAGTCCTGCACTCTCCCCATTGTCCACTGCACATTCCCCTCTGCATAGACTTTCTTCACGCTGATCATGTCCGCCGTCAACGTAAGTTCTTTGGGAATGTTCTGCTCGTGCAGAGAAGTGTCTCCGGCGAAAAATCCCTGACGCTTGAACTGATCCATGTTGTTCAGGATGTGGTCGACGCTCTCAAACAGATTCGAATCCACCACCGCAACGAACCTCTCCTGATCGATGACGAGAATCTGCTTCACCATGTTGAACCAGGGTTGTGTGCTGACCGGATCTTTTTGCGTAGTCAATACCGTAAACAGATTTAGCATCGCCATTTTTGGCAAGAGAAGAGTACTGCCCATGGCATCGTAAAGGACCTGGCTCATGACTCCGATATCGGTTCCGTCGATCAGGCGCGTTCGTTGCCCATCGATGGCTGACTTCAGGGCATCGAACTTATTGGCGAGCGCATTCCACAACGTGAACTTCGGCTGCCACTCCGCAGGATCGCGCTGGACTGGCAGCGTCTCCAGTTTCGATTCTCCATCGTCGAGCGTGAAGAACTCGGACTGCACCATCTTGTACAACGAAGGAGTGATCATCATGTGCAGATTCTGCATTTGCGGAAATGCCGGCAGCGGAAAAGCCCTTCGTGGAGGAAACTGCAAATGATCTTTTCGCAGAATGCTGACTCCGTCGAGGCGAAAGCACTCTACCGTACAATTCGTTTCGTTCGCGGGTCCACCTTCCGCCGTCACCAGATCCAGAGCGAGACTTCCGACGTTGCCCATAAATCCTCCTCAGACGCCGCAGATTTCGACTCTCCGAGCCGATTAGGCTGGCGTCGTGGTCGCTAAGAAAGTTCTAGGGAGGAAGATTCAGGAACTTACCGCGGAGACATGGTACACCCGCGGGGTCGAGAGTGCTAGCTCAGTATGTCGACTGTAAGTCGGATGTGAATGTCGCAGTTAGGCGTGATGAAACTGCGCCGGCGGACGGCGAAAACGCCCATCCCCACACGACGCCCCGGTCTAAAGCCCTGTCCTTATTAACGCCTTAACGCGGCTCCTTCGACTCCGCTCAGGACAAGGCTGAAAGCGCCGCTCTTCCACGGTCGTTTTCACGAGACCTCAACACGGTCCCAATGCTTGTCATCCTGAGACGCCGTGTTTTGGCGGCGAAGGACCTGTGCACTTTGCCGGCAGCATCGGTGCTCCCGACGAGTCCATAGGTCCTCCGTCCGCAAAGAGCGCGGACCTCAGGATGACAACACGCTGCTTTCTCGGTGATGGCGCCAGCTCATTGCCCAATAGAAAGGCCGCCTTTCGGCGGCCCTTGTTGCTGCTGATGTTCGACGCCTGAGGTCTTAGTCTCCTGCTACCGGTTCGGCGATCTCCGGCTTGGAGGCGTGCGCTCCGTTGCCATTGCCGTTGCCATTTGGCTTTGACAGGGCACCTAGCGGGATGAAGCCGTCCTGCGACTGCACCGGCTTCTCTTTGAGAACGACTTCGCGATACAGCGACGCCATGCGCGCGTTGTAGGCTTCGTCATTCTTCTGTGGACCACGCGCCTCTGCCGCCTTTGCATCGCGGGCACGCTTCTTTTCTTCGCGTGCAGTCTTGGCGATGCCCAGCTTGTCGAGATCGGTCTGCAGTTCGTTGGTGACGATTTCTTCGCGGAGCTTCAGATACTCGGTAGCAGTCTCCTGCTGGTCCATCTTTACTTTCTTGCCGCCGGCGAAGATCTCATGACGTCCATGCTCCTCGTACCACTTGGTGAGCGTGGCGGTCATGTGCATCTTCTCGATGATGTTGCGCCATCCCACGCCGGTGTTGTAGGCGCAGAAGGAAATTTCGCCTTCCTGCGTCGCGTACGGAATAATGCACTGCTCCGTGCGCCGGAAGTCATAGTTGAACAGATCCTGGAACCACATACCTGCGATGAACAGAAAATTCCAGCGGTCGGTGGTGCGGCGCTTCATCACGTCGTCGATGGTGCGGTCCGGGCCGACCTTGCCGTAGTCCTTTCCGGTCACGTGATAGTTCTTGTCGAACTTCTTCAGCAGGTCCGTCAGCTTGAAGTGAGTCGGCGACTGGTACGGATCATAGTTCTTCATCAGGCAGAGCGCCATTCCAACGCCCGTCCAGAATTTTCCGCGCGCCCCATCGTTGACCTTGGCAATATCCTTTGCCAACTGGTCGCCGTGCAGGAATGCCGTAACCGGCACAGCTTCCTTGGTTTCTTTGTCGATCATCACGGCCATGCCCGTACCGCAATTCGGGTGGCATCCGCAGGAGAGCTGACCCCAATCGTTGTTCGCGTCCTGGGCGTGCATCAGGTCGGCCCAATCGCTGAACGTTCCCATGAAGCTGATCGGGAACCAGTCGCGGGACGGCTCGCCGAGGCCCGTCTGATTCTTCACGTCGTGCGCGAGGTGGCTCAGCGTGTAGCGCTGCGCCTGACGGCGCTCGTCAGTGACCGCTTCATCGCGGCCCGTGAAGCTGACCGGCTGGAAGCTGAGGAAGCTGATCGTCTTCGGATTGTCGAGCGCGAACTTGATGATGCGTCCGACCTGTTCGTTGTTGATGCCGTTCACGATCGTGATAACCGGAACGATTTCGCATCCCGCCTTGTGCAGGTTCTCGATCGCCTTCAGCTTCACGTCGAACAGGTTGCCGACGGCGCGGTGCGCGTTCGCAGCGTTGCCGATACCGTCGAACTGGAGATACGCATAGCGCATGCCGGCTTCAACCGCTTGCTGCGCGAATTCAAAGCTCTTTGCGAACTCGATGCCGTTGGTCGCGGCCTGTACGGAGTTATATCCAACCTGGCGGGCGTAGCGAACAGCATCCAGGAAGTACGGCGACAGCGTCGGCTCGCCACCGGAGAACTGCACCGACATCTGCCGGCGCGGCTTTATGGTGATGGCGTTATCGAGCATCGTCTTGATTTCTTCCCAAGTCAGTTCGTGGACGAAGCCGACCTGATTCGCGTCCATAAAGCAGGGATCACACATCATGTTGCAGCGATTGGTCAGGTCGATCGTCAGCACAGCGCCACGGCCATACTTCACCGTGGACGATCCGTGGTGATGCAGGTGTTCGTCGTTGTGGGCGCGAATGTCGCGGCCGGGGAACACGTCTTCGAGATGCTTCGAGAAGTCGGTGTCGATCGACATCACGTCTTCGAAATGGCCGTGCTTGGGGCAATCCTTCACCATGAGGATCTTGCCGTCGCGCTCGACGATGGTGGCCTTGATCTCGCCGACCTTTTCGTTCATCAGGACTTCATGCGGCAAGTGTCCGTCGAGAATCTGTTGACGGATTTCCGGAACACACTTCGGGCAGAGCGAATCGGTGCTGCGAGGCCAGCCTAGCGGCGGCTTCGACTTTTCGTACGACTTGAGCAGAGGCTTGTCGGACCACTTCGGCGTTGGCGACGGATTAGGATTAATGCGATTCAGGCGGTCAAAAACCACCCACGCGCCTTTCGCGGCGGCGACTGCAACCTTCTCAGCGTACTTAATCGGCTTGCGCATAATGGCTGTCTCGCTCCTTATCATTCCGGATCGGGCACAAAGCCCCGACGAGGAATCTGCTACTGGTTCATCGGGATAGCTCACTCGCACTTCCAACTAGTGCTATCCCGTCGACTGCACTTAAGCTCGTTATTCCAAGCGGCATTCCACCGCATGGAACCTGCTTCCGACCTTCGCTTTGGATGAACCTGAGAAAACCGGCACCCAAACTCTACGTCGCCCGAGGAAAAGAACAGCAGTCCCAAGGATGGATTTGGGACAACAAATTTCTTACACTTTTCCTGAACGTTAACTTCCCCCCATCCTATTGGCATGCAAAGAAATGCGCACCGATAACCCAATGAACGGTGCAAATTCGGGGTTTAGCGGGGATTGGCAGGATTAGACGGAGCTAAGTGATTGAAAGGAAAGGGTGGACTTTAACCGACGACACATCTCAATCTAGGCGGCGAAGTGACATCTGTGTCGCTTAGGCTTACAATCTTTGCCCAGGAGTCCCCCGAAGGAACTCGCCCCTGTGTTCCCCTCCCAAGTCGGCGTGAGAGCGGATTTTGCGGCGTTAGGCATCGTTGGGGCACGTCACGGTACACATTGAATGAAAATCTGTCTACTTCAACGCGTCGTAATGGTGTGTCTGCTGATAGCACCTTGGACGTCGCGGGGGTTGGATGCTGCCACACCTTCCAACGTTAAGTCGGTGGCTGCTGCAGTGGATGCTCATTACAACCGCCTGCACTCGCTGGAGGCTGAATTCACTGAAGTCTATCGCGGATCCGGAATGGACCGAACGGAATCTGGCACCCTTTGGTTGAAAAAACCTGGCAAGATGCGCTGGGAGTACCGTTCTCCCAAGGAGAAGCTCTTCGTGAGCAACGGGAAAGATGCGTGGTTTTACGTCCCGGACGACCGTCAGGCGCGCAAAGAGTCGGCCAAGAAACTGGAGGATGTTCGCTCTCCGCTTGGGTTCCTGCTGGGCAAGACCAAGCTGGAAAAGGAGTTGCATGGGCTGTCACTGGCTCCTGATATCGAACCGCTGACGCCGGCGAATGTTGTGCTGCGAGGCGTCCCGAAGGCGCTTTCGGACCAGATTAACGAGATCGCGCTTGAAGTGACGCCAGATAGCCATATCGCTCGGCTCATCATTCAGGGGGTAGATGGGGCGACGACCGAGTATCGTTTCGCGAATCAAAAGGAAGATGTGACGATCTCCGACGGGCGGTTCGACTTTAAGGCTCCCCCAGGGATCGAGGTGGTAGAGGGCGGGCTCAACGATTGAAATCCTCCCTTGAAAAGAGGTTACTTGCGGCACCTCAATGAGGTTCGAGGCTGCGGTTTGACGCTTAGAATAAGAGAGAACGGGTGGTAGACTTAGGCGTCGGTTTCCCCATCCAGAATAGCGGCAGAAATACCAGAAAATGGCGGAATTTGTAGTAAAAATCGCGGACGAACGCGGAAATGTGCATCAGCATGTGGAACAAGGCGTTTCCGAGGCCGAGGTGCGCGACCGCTTTGCGTTGCAGGGTTATCACGTCTACTGGGTAAAGTCGCAGGGGTTGATGGCTGGCGGACTGCGTCGCCGCCGTAAGCTGAAGCAGGACTCGTTCCTGGTGTTCAACCAGCAGTTCCTGACGCTGATTCGCGCTGGGCTTCCGATTCTGAACTCGTTGGAACTGTTGATTAAGCGTCAGAAGGACCAGCAATTGAAGCAGGTTCTGGAGAACGTGAGGGATCGTGTCAAAGGCGGCGAGTTGTTGTCAGATGCGTTCGCTGCACAGGGGATTATTCCCAAGATCTACACGACGACGTTGATGGCCGGTGAGAAGAGCGGCAACATCGATGAGGTGCTCACGCGCTACATCAGCTTTCAGCGGCTAGCGATGACCTTCCGCAAGAAGTTGTTCGTGTCACTGATCTATCCGACGCTGCTGGTCACAGTCGTGATGATCATGGTGACGTTTTTGTTCACGTACGTAGTGCCCAAGTTCGCTGATCTTTTTAACAGTTTGGATGCCAAGCTGCCTGAGATTACAGTGTTCATGTTGAACGTCGGGGTGAACGCGCAAAAGTATGCACCGTTCGTATTCGTGGGGCTTGTGGTCACCGGAATCGTGTTGTGGCGCTGGAAAGATACGGACCGGGGTGGGGACCGGATCGACCGCGCGATTTTGAGTTTGCCCCTGTTGGGCGATATTCGATTGAAGCATCAGGTTGCCAGCTTTTCGCGGATGCTTTCCACACTGCTGCAGGGTGGCTTGCCGCTAGTCCCGGCGATGGAAACAGCCGGTTCCGCGATGACCAGCCGCCGCATCTTAAAAGGAGTCATGCGGGCCGGCGTAAGGGTTCGCGAAGGCCAGGGCCTGGCACCCAGTCTGGAAGAGCAGGAAATCTTTCCGGAACTTGCCGTGGAAATGATCGAAGTCGGCGAGTCGACGGGAGCCCTACCGCAGATGTTGAACTCGGTAGCAGAGTTTTATGAGGAAGACGTGCAGACGGCATTGGGCGCCTCAATGGCGCTGATTGAACCGGCCATCCTCATCGTTATGGCAATTTTTGTTGGCACCGTATTGATCTCCTTGTATTTGCCGATCTTTACGTTGGGAGTGCATTAGGCGAGCTTCGAGCTCTGAGCTGCGAGCTTTGAAGCAAGGAAAATTGGTTTGCTCGCAGCTCGCGGCTCAAAGCTCGTAGCTGCGGTATCGGGGTAAGTGAATGGCAACAGCAGATAAAAAGTCTCTTTTCGTGGGCGGCGGAAACGGCGGGCCGATCAGCCCGACGGGCAATCCGGTCACGGATATCGAGCGGGCGCAGGACGTCGCGCGGCGCTACCGATGCGAGTTCGTTGACCTCAGCGGCTTCGAACTCCATCACGAACTGTTCAAGCGAATCCCGGTTGAGTTGATGTTTCGATACAACTTCGTTCCGCTGGAAGAGACGACGGATGGAAGACTCGCTATTGCCATCGCCGATCCCAGCCAGTTGATGATGATCGACGAGATCAGTCTGTTGCTCAAGCAGCGCATCGTCACCAAAGTTTCAACGCTGAAGCAGATCTCCGACATCCTGAAAAAGACCGAGCAATCGCAGCGCGTGCTCGAAGAAGCCAGCGAAGGCTTCACCATAATCCGCGAAGACGAGAACACGGGCGCGGAAGAGACGCTGACCATCGACAAGTTGACAGCGGCGGGCGATACGAGCCCGATCATCCGCCTGGTCGATACCACGATTTTCACGGCCTTACAGCGACGCGCCTCCGATATTCACATTGAAACCCGTGACGACTCCGTCGTGATCAAGTTCCGCATTGACGGCGTGCTCACTCAGGCGATGCCGCCTATCGGCAAAGAGCATCACTCGACCGTAATCTCGCGGATCAAGGTCATGAGCGAGCTCGACATTTCCGAGCGCCGCGTGCCACAAGACGGCCGCTTCCGCGTCAAGTACAACGGACGCGCCATCGACTTCCGCGTTTCGATCATGCCTTCGATTCACGGCGAAGACGCCGTGCTCCGTGTCCTCGACAAAGAGTCGATGAGTGAGAAGTTCAAAAGTTTGACTCTGGACGTAGTTGGGTTTGACGAAGACGACCTGCGCCGCTTCCGCCGCTACATCAAAGAGCCGTATGGCATGGTGCTGGTCACGGGGCCGACCGGTTCTGGTAAAACGACCACACTCTACGCGGCCGTCAACGAGATCAAGACTGACGAAGACAAGATCATCACCATTGAAGATCCCGTCGAATATCAGCTTCGCGGCATTACGCAGATTCCCGTCAACGAGAAAAAGGGCCTGACATTCGCCCGCGGATTGCGTTCGATTTTGCGTCATGACCCCGACAAGATCATGGTGGGCGAAATCCGCGACGCTGAGACCGCCCAGATCGCCATTCAGTCCGCACTCACTGGACACCTGGTGTTCACCACGGTTCACGCGAACAACGTGGTCGACGTGATCGGCCGTTTCCTGAATATGGGCGTCGAGCCTTACAACTTTGTATCGGCATTGAACTGCATTCTGGCCCAGCGACTAGTCCGTTTGATTTGCGACTCATGCCGCACCGAGGTGCATTACGCTCCGGAGGTACTCGAGGCAAGCGGACTCGATCCGGCGCAATGGGGGAAGGTGCCGCTGTATGAAGGTCCGGGGTGCATTGAGTGCGCGGGTACCGGATTCCGCGGACGGACTGCAATTCACGAACTTCTGGATTTAAGCGACCGCATTCGCGAGATGATTCTCGCCAAGAAGCCGACGTCGGAGATCCGGCGCGCTGCCCGTGAAGAGGGCATGCGGTTCCTGCGTGAGTCCGCGCTCGACAAAGTACGGTTGGGTATGACCACGCTGAAGGAGATCAACAAAGTCACATTTATCGAGGCAATGAGGTAGGGGCAAGTCAGGTTTCAGTGTTTCAAAGTTTCAAGGTTTCCGAGTTTGGAGCCTGGAAGGCAGTTGCTTCCTCTTCTTCCTACTACAAGATTGAGGCTTTGAAACATTGAGACTCTAGAACTTTGAAACCTTCGTACGTGCTGTTTCAGCTATTGCATTTCTGCATAAGAGGGTTTCTGATTCATAGAGGCGGGTGTTCCTCTTGAAGGCGTATCGGGAATGAGTCCAACAGCGAATGGGGCCAAGCCAAAGCTGGCCTGTGAAATATCGGCCGACCGGGTGCTAGCCGGACGGGTCATCGACGGCGGCACGGGGCTTGAGGCCTGCGCGGCCCGCGAACTGGCGCCCGGAAGCGTTGTTCCCGACCTCGTCGAAAACAACCTGCGGCAACCTGAGGTTGTGAGATCCGGTATTCAAGACGCCCTGGGCAGCGTGGCTGGGCGCTCGAAAGACGTGATTGCGATTGTGCCCGATGCAGCTGTGCGGGTGATGCTCGTCGAGTTTGACACTCTGCCTTCGGATCAGGAGGAGGCGCTTGGGGTAATCCGCTTCCGGCTAAAAAAATCGCTGCCATTCGATGTGGAGAAAGCGAAGGTTTCGTATCACGCACAGAAGATTGGCGATGAAGTGAAGGTAGTCGCGGCGGTTGCTCTGGGTAGCGTGATTGAGGATTACGAATCGATATTTCGAGTGGCAGGGTTTGCACCAGGAGTGGTACTGCCCTCGACGTTAGCCGCCCTCGGCGCAGCCGATGGCAAGAAACCGACGATGGTGATCAAGGTTGATGCGCACACAACGAGCATCGCGATTTTGAATGAAGATCAGTTGCAGTTGTTTCGGACTCTCGAAAATACCCGCGGTGTGACCATTAACGGCGAACAATTGGCCGAAGAAGTTTATCCGTCGATCGTATTTTTCCAGGACACGTATCACCTGAATATCGAGCGGATTTATGTTTCCGGCCTGCCGGAATCGGGCGGCGCTGCAACCGCCCTCCGGGCACAAACCGAGGCAGATGTTCAGGAACTGGTATCGTCGGCCCAGTTAGGAGCTTCGGCGGGCGGGTCGGTTCCGAAGTGGAGAATGGCAGGAGTGGTAGGAGCTTTGATTTCGTAACGACAGTGGTCGGTGATCGGTGGTCAGTTACCAGCAAATCTACTGACCACTGGCCACTACCCACTGATTACTGAGCTTACATGCGTATTGATATCAATCTTGCGAGCCAGCCGTATGAAGACGCGCGGCAGTTTTGGATGCGCTGGGGTACGGCTGTGGGCGCGCTCGGGCTGCTGACCCTGATCTTTCTCGCCTTCGTTGTTTCCGGGTGGATTACGGCACGCCACGACCACGTGGCAATGTCTCAGTTACGAACGCAAATAGCCGACCGTGACCGCCTGCGGGCTGAGGCCGAGAAAATCCTGAATCTGCCGCAGAATCGCACCACGCGTGATGAGTCGCAGTTCTTGAATCAGTTGATCGAGCGCAAGGCATTCTCCTGGACGCGTGTTTTGGAGAACCTTGAGAAGGTCATGCCACCGCGGTTGCACGTGGTCTCGATCAGTCCGCAGTTGAACGATGACAATGAACTTGCGCTTAAGATGAGTGTGGCCGGCGATTCACGCGATCGCGCCGTTGAATTGGAACGGCGCATGGAAGAATCGCGCAGATTCGCGCAGACTCAGATCACGCACGAGACTTTTTCGCCCCAGTCGCAGAACGGCGACAACGTACTTTGCGAAATGACGGCCATTTATATTCCTGAAGCAGCGCCAGATATGACGGCATCTCCGGCGCCCGCGCCAACCGGTGGCAAGCCGGCTGGCACGGCAAAACCCAAGCCTCCGATGGTCAGGGGGAACAAGAGTTAATGCCCGATTTGCGCAAAACCCGGAAAGATCTGAAGATCGCCCTGGTGGCGATGGTGGCTTGCGATCTTCTCGCTGGGATTCTCTACGTTTCTCCCTTGATCGGATCGGCGGAAACGCGCCGTATGGAATTGAGCCAGCTTCAGGCGGACTTGAAGCAAAAGACCCTCCAGGTTGCACCATTGAAAGATCTGCCGCAGAAAGTCAATCTTGCGAGTCGAGAGATTGGCGATTTCTATAAGAAGCGCTTCCCTGCCGAGAATTCCGAGGTCCTCACCGCGGTCGGCAAGCTCGCTTCGGCCAATGGTGTACGAATCGACCAGGGAACCTACAAACTTGGCGACGCTGTCGTGGTTGGACTGCAACCAATCGAGATGGAATACAACTTCTCCGGAAACTACACATCGCTGGCGCGCTTTATCAACGCAGTCGAACGTGATGAAATGTTTTTCATCATCAACAGCGTGACGCTCGGTGGCGAACCGCAGGGTCCAGTGAGGTTGAGCGTCAAGCTGGAAACTTATTTGAAGGTGGGGTCGTAGTGAAGCTCGGACTGGAAAACAAGAAGAAGACGATGTGGGCGGCGATACTCGGCGTCGTAGCCATGGCCGTATTTGCCTACGAGGTCATCCCCTTCTTCACAGAGTCTTCGTCCCCAACTTCGAGCGCTCAGGCTGCGGCTCCAACTCTCTCCCACACTCCGTCCCCGCGTCCCGCTGGGAAAGCGGCACTGAAGCTCGGGAAGAGGTCGAAAGTAGACAGTCTCGATCCGACGCTCCGCCTCGATCTGCTGGCATCAGCCGAGAGAATGCAGTACGAGGGCAACGGCAGAAACATTTTTGTGTCTCAGGCGGAAGATGTGGTGATTCCGACGCCGGTTGCTAGAGGAAATACAGATACGCAACAAAGCGACGAGGATAAGTATCGGTTGCCGACTCCGCCAGCTGCGCTGCCGATTCCTCTGAAGTTCTACGGATTCGCCAGTTCGCCGGGCGAGCCGAAAAAGATTTTCCTGAAACTCGGTGAAGATGTTTTCGTCGCCGGCGAAGGCGAGATCGTAGACCGGCGATACAAAGTAATCCGTATCTTGAACACGGCCGTCGAAATTCAGGACGTGGTGAACAGCGGTCCGGCACAGACTATTCCGCTGACGCAGGGATAGGCAAAAGGTCAGGTTTCAAAGTTTCAATGTTTCAAGGTTTCAATGACACAGCGGCAAGCTCAAGGATTTACTTTGAAACTCTGAAACCTTGAAACTTTGAAACCTTCATTCCCATGCTGCTGTCGACTCACTTACGGCGTAACGCTTCCCGAAAGCCCGAACAAGGCTACATCCTTCTCTTCCTGATGCTGGCCTTCGCCTTGATGGCGATTTTCGCGGCAACGCTGGTCACTTCGATCAAATTTGACATGAAGCGCGACCGCGAAGAGGAAATGATCCATCGCGGGGTGCAGTACACACGCGCGATCCGCGCCTATTACCGCAAGTTCAACCGCTTCCCCGCCAAGATTGAAGACTTGGAAAGCACGAACCAGTTGCGCTTCCTGCGCAAGCGCTATAAAGATCCTCTCACCGGCAAAGAGTTCAAGCTGGTTCATTTCGGCGAG
>DATFQQ010000267.1:0-4009 GCA_035264195.1 Candidatus Sulfotelmatobacter sp.
GAGTTTTTCAACAGCGTAGGGCCCGGCCGGTGGTCGGGGCAAAGCGGAAAGGAACTTGTCTTGATTGCAGCATTTCTGCATCCTGAGATGGAGCGACAGGCAATGGAAGTAGGCCGTAGTGTCAGTGGCGGTTTTAGAACACCGAACAACAGCGTGGCTCCAAGTTTCGTGCGCAGAGCAGTGGTTAACAGTTGGTGCAAACCAACTGATTCCGATTGGAAGAGTACCTTCGATTGCGCAGCTTGGCCGTTGCTTGCAGCTCAGAAAGCGAGCAACCGTGAACAGGAAACAAGGTGACAACCTGCAGCCGCCGAAAGCGAAACCCAAGCGGCGGAGACGCAACAAAGGGATGTGTTTGGAAGATCGGCCGGTGTTGGAGCCGAATGCGGCTGGTATCGACGTTGGCGCACGAGAAATGTTTGTAGCCGTACCTCCAGGGCGGGACGAGAAGCCAGTGCGGGTATTCACAACCTTCACCGAAGATCTGGAGCGCTTAACCGATTGGCTCGAGCAGTGCGGGGTGACGACGGTGGCGCTAGAATCCACTGGAGTGTACTGGATTCCACTGTTCGAGATTCTTGAACAACGCGGCATCCGCCCCTGTTTAGTAAATGCCCGCCACATGAAGAACGTACCCGGACAGCGCACTGACTGGCACGAATGCCAATGGTTACAGTATCTGCACTCGGTGGGATTACTGCGAGCTGCATTTCGGCCGGGGCAGGACGTCTGCGCAGTGCGGACCATATTGCGGCACCGGAACGAATTGGTCGCAGCGGCCAGTCAACACGTACAGCACATGCACAAGGCGCTGACGCAAATGAACCTGCAAATCCATCATGTCATCAGTGACATCACCGGGTCGACGGGCCGTGCCATTGTGGACGCCATTCTGGCTGGACAACGAGACGGCGCAGAGCTAGCCAAGCTGCGGGACCCCCGCATCAAAGCCGAAACCGAGACTATCCGAAAATCACTGGAAGGCAACTGGCGGCCCGAGCATCTGTTTACCCTCGGTCAATCGCGTGATCTGTACCGCATCTATCAGCAACAGATCGTAAACTGCGATCTGGAAATCGAGAAAATGCTGCAGGGCTTCGCGCCGCGCATCGACCCCGGGGAAAGACCGTTACCACCGGACCGGAAACAAAATCGAGCCGGAAGCAAAAGGAGAAGGAAGAACGGACATCCCCACCCAGAGTTCGATCTACGTACCGAAGCCTACAAGCTCTTCGGAGTAGATGTCAGTCAAATTCCAGGCTTAGAGGAAAACGCGTTGCCCCTGTTCAGTGAGGTCGGCCGCGACATGTCGCGGTGGCCCAGCGCGGCACACTTTGTTTCCTGGCTTGCACTCTGTCCGGACAACGACATCAGCGGCGGGAAGCTATTGTGGCGTGGAGCCCGAAGGGTCAAGAACCGGGCTGGCCATTTATTCCGCATGGCCGCTTATGCCCTCCATCGCAGCCTCACGCCCTTGGGCAACTACCTGCGTCGAATGAAAGCCAAGCTGGGCCCCCAAGCTGCCACCATGGCAACCGCCCATAAGATCGCAGTGATTTTTTACACCATGATCAAAAACCAAGTCGAGTATGACGAGACCATTTGGAATGCCAGAGACGCCGAGAGAGAGAAAAGGTTGCAAGCAAAACTTAAACGGCAAGCGAAACAACTGGGCTATGAGCTCGTTCCCATTGAACCCCAGGCTGCATAACGAACTAGTTCGGGGGCGAGTGGAGTTCCTTGGAAGTGCCTGACGCCCCATTCGGGTCGTCGCTTGTGGGAGAAACTGGCATTGAGCATGTGGAGTCTGGCATGCTGCGAGATGCAGCGTGCGGCAAACAGGACCGTGGACAGACTGGTGCTTCAATGCCCGATTGGAAGCGTGGTTCCGGTTTAGGCGATCGCTCGCATGGTGGCGAGATTTGCGAAGTAAGCAGGCTCGACCCCGTTGAGGAGAATTACAAACCAATCGCAACCGGGCCGCATGCTGCCAAATCAACCAGGAGAACGAGGCAATGAGTGGGAAGCGCAGGAAGAAAGCCGGTAATGAGCAACCGGATTGGAGGGTGAATCTGGATGTGGTGCATCCCAACGCAGCGGGGATTGATATCGGCAATGAGTCGCATTACGTGGCGGTGCCCCCGGATCGAGATGCGCAGCCGGTGCGGCAGTTTGCCTGCTTCACGGAGGCCTTGCAGCAGATGGCAGCTTGGCTAAAAAGCTGTGGCATCGATACCGTGGCGATGCAGTCCACCGGAGTGTATTGGTTACCCGTCTACGAGATCCTGACGGAGGAGGGACTACAGGTGTTTCTGGTGAACGCTCGGCATACCAAGAACCTGCCCGGGCGTAAGACCGACGTGCAGGAATGTCAGTGGCTACTGCAATTGCACACCTTTGGTCTGCTGAACAACTCCTTCCGCCCACCGGAGGAGATCTGCGTGCTGCGCGCCTATTGGCGGCAACGGGCCGAACACGTGATCTCGGCGAGCGCGTGCATTCAGAGGATGCAGAAGGTCCTCACCGAGATGAACGTGCAGTTGGCTAACGTGATCAGCGACATCAGCGGCCTGACGGGACTGACCATCATTCAGGCGATTCTGGATGGAGAGCGGGATCGATATAAGCTGGCCGCTCTGGCCGATGTTCGTATTCAGGCAAGTCGGGAGGACATTGCCCGCAGTCTGGAAGGCAACTGGCGCAAGGAGTTGCTCTTCATTTTGCAGCAAGAGCTCAATCTCTATCAGGTCTATCAGGAGCAAATCGCAGAATGCGATACCGCCTTGGCGGCCCATTTGCAAACCCTCGAGGACAAGGTGGAACCGGGTAGCGAACCGCCTGTGGCGAAGGCTGGCAAAAAAGCTGGCAGCAATGCCCCAACCAGTTTTGATCTGCGCGGGGAGTTATACCGCATCAGCGGCACGGACCTGACTCAAATCGATGGCATCAACATCATGAACGCGCAAACCATCATCGCCGAGGTGGGTATCGATATGAGCCGTTTTCCCAGCGAGGCCCACTTTGCATCCTTTCTGGGCTTATGTCCGGACAATCAGATTACCGGAGGCAAGGTATTCCGCCGGAGCACCCGCCATGTCGAGAACCGTGCGGCCACCGCCTTACGCATGGCCGCCACCAGCCTATGGCGCAGTAAGACATACCTGGGAGCTAAGTTCCGTCGCTTGCGAGCCCGTCTGGGTGCACCAAAAGCCATCACGGCGATGGCCCACATGCTCGCCCGCCTCGTCTACCGTATGCTGCGCTATGGAGAACAGTACGTCGACAAGGGGATGAAGTACTACGAAGAAAAATATCGAGAGCACGAAATCCGCAGCATTCAGAAAAAGGCGAAGGATCTCGGCCTCGTTGTCACTCTCACCCCCACAGCCGTATGAAATAAAGTTTCTGAGGAGGCACTCGATTTATCAACAATTGACAATGCGGCGGACGTATGCAAATTCATTCGCATTGACACGGCTTGTATTTGGGTGAATAATCACCGACCCGAGGGCTTGGGAACCCTCGCCTCCCTCCGTACGACTTCCCCCCATCTGACTGGAGAAACTGACATGAAGAACGGGAAACGCCTGCCTGTCTGGGCTAGAACACTACCAATCGCGCTAGTGTTTCAAGTGGTTGGGCTGTCAGGGTCTGTCTTCGGCAGCACCAACTTTCTGGTGCCACCAGGGCGGCAGGCCCAACCACTCATCATTATCGAGGGACCCGATCAGAACCTCTGGTTCACGGAGTTTACGGGGGAGAAGATCGGCCGCATCACTACCAGTGGCGCCATCACACAATTCTCCATCGCCGGAGCGCAATCGCTCGTCGGCCTAGCCAGTGGGTCGGACGGCAATATATGGTTCACCGATCAGTTCAGCGGGACAGTGGGGCATATCAATACAACCGGCGGAGGTCTGAAGAAATTTGCTCTGCCGGCAGGGAGTCATCCGCAAGGGCTTACCACAGGACCGGACAATAATCTGTGGTTCGTCGATCAGAAGAACAA